>NZ_LZJM01000284.1:0-186449 GCF_001667665.1 Mycobacterium sp. E342 | reverse complement strand
GTCTCCTCGCTGACGGCGGCGAGGAACTGGGCGACGGTGTCGGTGAGCACGAGCGGGAACTGGTGCCGGCCGAGCCGCGCCACCGCCTCGGCGACGGCGGTGACGGCGTTCTGGTCATGCACCATCGATCCGTGCCCGGCCGGGCCGCGGGCAGTCAGCCGCATCCACGACAGCCCCTTCTCGGCCGTCTCGATCAGATAGAGCCTTCGTTCGCCCCCGTCGCGGCGCGGCACGGTCAGCGAGAACCCGCCCACCTCGCCGATCGCCTCGGTGACACCTTCGAAGAGGTCGGCCCGATTGTCGACCAGCCATTGCGCCCCGAAAGTGCCGCCGTGCTCCTCGTCGGCAAGGAAGGCGAAGACCAGATCGCGCGGCGGCACGATCCCGGCCCGCTTCAGCTGCCGGGCCACCACGATCATCATGCCGACCATGTCCTTCATGTCGACCGCGCCGCGACCCCAGACGAAGCCGTCCTTGACCGCGCCGGAAAAGGGGTGGACGCTCCACTCGGCCGGCTCGGCCGGCACCAGTTCCCGCTCGTGCTCACCGACACCGTCGCCCAGTTCCTCGCCGCCGTCAGCGAGGAGACCGGGCTGACGTTCGACGTCGAGTCGGGCGACCTGGCGGGAGCGATCGAGAAGCTCGGGCCCATGGCCCGCATGCTCAAGGCCGTGCTGCACGACACCGCCAACCCGACCATGCTCAAGGCCGGGTACAAGGCCAACGTCGTTCCCGCGACGGCGGAAGCGGTGATCGACTGCCGGATACTGCCGGGCCGCAAGGCGGCGTTCGAGGCCGAGGTCGACGAGCTGCTCGGTCCGGACGTGACCCGCGAGTGGATCAAGGACTTCTCGTCGTATGAGACCAGCTTCGACGGCGACCTGGTGGACGCCATGAACGCCGCCGTGCTGGCCCTGGATCCGGATGGCCGCACGGTGCCCTACATGCTGTCCGGTGGCACCGATGCAAAGGCCTTCGCGCGCTTGGGGATTCGCTGTTTCGGTTTCAGCCCGCTGCGGTTGCCGCCGGACCTCGACTTCACCGCGTTGTTCCATGGGGTCGACGAGCGGGTACCCGTGGATGCGCTGAGGTTCGGCACTGATGTGCTGGCACACTTCCTGACACACTGCTGAAGACACGACACGCAACGAGAGGATCGCCCATGAGCACCGCGCCCGACCCGTACGCCGCGCTGCCGAAGCTGCCGTCGTTCACCCTGACGTCGGAATCGATCACCGACGGCCAGCCGCTGGCCATGCCGCAGGTCAGCGGGATCATGGGCGCGGGCGGAGAAGACGTCAGCCCGCAGTTGAGCTGGTCGGGGTTCCCGGGGGAGACCCGCAGCTTCGCCGTCACCGTCTACGACCCCGACGCCCCGACGGCCTCGGGATTCTGGCACTGGGCGGTGGCCAACCTGCCGGCCGACGTCACCGAACTGCCCGCGGGCGCGGGGGATGGGAGCAACCTGCCCGGTGACGCGCTGACGCTGGTGAACGACGCCGGGATGCGTCGCTACCTCGGCGCCGCTCCGCCGCCGGGGCATGGACCGCACCGGTACTACGTCGCCGTGCACGCCGTGGACGTCGACAAGCTGGACCTCGGCGAGGACGCCAGCCCCGCCTACCTGGGCTTCAGCCTGTTCCAGCACGCGATAGCCCGCGCCGTCATTCACGGCGTCTACGAACAGAAGTAGGAGCGGGTTCGGAGCCGCGGCTCTTGTCGGTGGGCGGCCGTAGTATTCGAACATGCGTTCGAGAAGCCGCGAACTGGTAACCGCCGAACTCGATGAAGTCGAGACGGCGCTAGATCCGTTCCTCGAGTCCGTCGACTCTCTGGCCGGAGCCCAGCTGCTCGCGGCACTGGACGCTCTCATCTATGGGTTGTCCAGCCCGTTCGGACGGCCAGGCGGGCGGCGCACGTGGCATTGACGGACCGCGAGGAGATCCAGCAAGACGTCGAAGCCCTGCGCACTGTGGTCTCCCGATTCCAGGGGCATTCGTATGAGGCGCTGACCAATCCGGAGCGGTTGCACTTGTTGGAGGTCCTCGAGTGTGAGACGCGTCGGCTGCAAGTGCCAAACCACCAGCTCATCAATCAGCTTGGTGAGCAAGGGGATCCGACCGAGTTGGGCGGCAAGCTGTCGTGGGCGTTGGCCGATCGGCTGCACATCACCCGCGGTGAGGCCAGCCGCCGCATCGCCGAGGCCGCCGATCTGGGCCCTCGTCGGGCGCTCACCGGCGAGCCGCTGGCCCCGGTGCTGCCCACCACGGCGGCCACCCGGCGCGACGGGGCCATCGGGGCCGACCACGTGGCGGTGATCCGGGGGTTTTTCCGCCAGGTGCCCGACTGCGTCGACATCGACACGCGTGAGCACGCCGAGAGACACCTTGCGTCCGAGGCCACCCACTATCGCCCCGATGAACTCGCCAAGCTCGCCCGCCACCTGATGGACTGCCTTAACCCCGACGGCAACTACACCGATGCCGACCGGGCGCGGGGTCGCGGCCTGGTGCTGGGGCATCAGCAGGCCGACGGCATGTCCAAGCTGAGTGGGTGGCTCACGCCGGAGGCGCGGGCGACGTGGGAGGCGGTGTTGGCCAAGCTGGCCGCACCCGGGATGTGCAACCCCGATGACCTGACACCGGTGGTCGACGGCTCCCCGAGCGAGGAGGCGGTGCACCGCGACACCCGCAGCCACGCCCAGCGGAACCACGACGGTCTCAACGCCGCCCTGCGCGCCGTGTTGGCCAGCGGCAAACTGGGCCGGCACAACGGGATGCCGGCGACTATCGTCGTCACGACCACGCTGGCGGAGCTCGAGGCCGCCGCGGGCAAGGGCCTCACCGGCGGTGGCACCGTGCTGCCGATATCCGACGTGATCCGCCTGGCCCGCCACGCCCACCACTACCTGGCTGTCTTCGACAAGGGCAAGGCGGTGGCCCTATATCACGGCAAGCGCCTGGCCTCACCCGGCCAGCGAATTGTGTTGTACGCCAAGGATCGCGGCTGCTCGGCCCCGGGCTGCGATGTGCCGGGCTACTACTGCGAAGTCCACCATGTCGAGGACTGGGCCAGCACCTACCGCACCGACATCGATCAACTCACCCTGGCCTGCGGACCCCACCACCGCCTGCTCGAGAAGGGCTGGACCACCCGAAAACGCGCCAACGGCGACATCGAATGGATCCCACCGCCGCACCTCGATCGCGGCCAGCCGCGGACCAACACCTTCCATCACCCGGAAAAGGTCCTGGGCGAAGTGAACGAAGAGGACGACGAGACGGACGCGGCCTAACTGGCTGCCCCGCCAGGCTTTGGCGCGAGCGAGTATCCGGCGTGGCCGGTCACCTCGTGTGCGGCACACCCGAACACAACATTTTGGGATCCGGCGGATCATCAGCTACTAGGTGTAGTGCTGAGCCCAGCCAAGGGCATGTCGTAGCTCAAAAGACAGAGCACTCCCCTCACGCAAGGAGTGGTTGCGGGTTCGAATCCCGCCGGCATCTTGAGGAGAGGCACGTCGAGTCACGCACTTGCGGCTCCGTGCCTCTTCTGCTGCCGCAGAGTGTGGGGCATAGGTGGCAGCATTGGTGTCGTGGATGAGCCGCCCGCCACCGAGCAAGAGACCGTCACGTCCTGGGCCAACCCGTGGATCACCGAGTACAAGCGGCGCCAGGCGATTTTGATGGAGATGCGGCCGTTTGAGGTGACCGCCATGATGCGCGATCTGAATTTGACGTCGTACGCCTTCACTAAGAACGCCGAAGAACTTCAGAACCACATATTGCGATACCCCGAGATTGGCCAGAGCCAGCCGTTCAACCCGGACGTGGGCGACCCCTTCGGAATCGAGCTAGCTCGGCTATTGGCAAATTTTCTCGCCTCGGTGAAATCCCTTGTCTCAGGCCAGCGGTCGGTTCTTCGTGACATCTGGCCCACAATCGAAAAGCGACTCTCCGGTTTCGAGACAGGCGAATACACCAGCAAGCGGCTCGCCGTATTTGAAGCAGATGAGGCGAAATTGCTTGAGGAACTGCGGAATTACTCCCAACACAAATTTCTGCCGTACCTGAACCCGGCATGGCAGTTCTCGCAGACGATGCCGATGGCGGAGTTCCAGTTTCGGCTACATGTTGAGCCGCTGCTGAAGTGGGAGAAGTTGAATGCACAAGTTCGAAAATACCTTGAGAAACATGGTGATTCGATCGACCTAGTTCCGATCATTGGGCGTTACACCGCAGCAGTTCGAGAGTTCTACCGATGGTTCTGGCTCAAGATCGATGAGAAGATGAAGCCCGAGCGTATCGAATACGATGCGCACGTGGCCGAGTTGATGGTCTATGGGGAAGAAGTTTTTTTGACGCCGGATTGGATCCGCCAACCTGGTGGGAAACCACCGCTAGGGTGGAACGGTGCGCGTTGGCGTCGTCGCTCGCTGGCCGTGATCAGGCAACGCCGGTCGGCACTCGGCCACCGGTCGTTTCGCGGCATCGCAGTGGATAGTCAAGGCATCGCCGAGGTCGGTGACCACCTTTGGACACCGATCCTGCTGCGTGTTCGGTGAGGCCCATCAAATAAGCCGCAGGCGCGAAACGGTACGGGCGCCGGGGGTGCCGTAGCCGTTGGTGTTGGCACGGAATGGGACAATCGCAGACATGTTCCTGCGCGATGTGCTGCCGCCATTGGAGCCGCCGCCTTCGCCCCCGCCGCCAGGTCCGTTGCCAGTTCCGCATGCCGGCCAGGTTAACCTGCCGAACAGTCCGCTTACCGTGGACCTCATCCAGCACGCGTCTATATGGACCTGGCTCGCTCCGACGCTTTCGTTCACGGGGTCGCTTCTGCTATTTGGTGCTGCATTGTGGACGCTATGGCGGACCAACCGCGCCGCATACCGACGGCATCGAGAGCAACTCGCGGCTGATCGCAACGATCGGTTCCGTCAAGAAGTGGCGGACCTTCTCGGGGAGAGATACGCGACCGTCGACGCCGCATACAGACTTGCCGACGCCTCGGCCCAACACGACGACGCCGTCGCGAATGGCGCACCACCTGCGGACCGGGTCGCAAAATTCCTGGCCGTGCGCGAAAAACATACGCCGCAGCTCAACACAGTCGAGCACTTGGCAATTCGCGCTGCTCTGCTCACCAATAACACCGAGCTCATCGCCAAACTGGACCAGATCCGAACCGCTTCGCAGGGTTGGAAAGATCTCGTGGACAAAGACCCCGTGGAGGTGTTCATAAAGATGCGCGATGATCTCGACACGGCTTTTGCTGAGCTTGAGACGTTGACTCGCCAACTTGTTACGTCAGACGGTGTGGGCTAGGCGCTACCTAAATAGCTCCGCTAGGTTGGTATTGGTTACTGCTGCAACAGTTTTCGCCAGTGGTTTTGCGGTTTCAACGTGTGGCGGTAAGCCGATAGCCTCCTGGGCGCGGCGGAAGATTCTGCTCTGAAGGCTGTTGAGGTTTAGCGGTGCCGACCAGTCCAACTCCGGCTTGACGACGTGGTTGCCGTACAGCCGGGGCGACTGAAGCGGCGGGTGGGCCTGCCTGGCCGGATGCGTGGTTTGTCGGTAGTTTTCCATTCTCCCGGCCAGCCATGGTGGTGGCGGAACAAACCCTAGGTCACCGGGGAAGATCCTAAGTACGAAGCCGACGAAGAAGGCGCGGCTTAACCCGCCGGCCCGCCGGCCCTGGGCGCCGCCGAGCCGACCGCATCGCTGAGCGAGGCGAACCCGCCCTCGCGCAGCCGGCGTGCGATGCCGTCGTGAATCCGCTTGGGCCACAGGCCTCCTCCGTAGATGAAGCCGGTATAGCCCTGCAGCAGCGACGCGCCCGCGGTGATCCGCTCCCACGCGTCGTCGGCCGTCTCGATGCCCCCGACGCTGATCAGCACCAGGCGATCGCCCACCCGGGCGTAGAGCCGGCGCAGCATCTCGGCCGAGCGGTGCGCCACCGGCGGCCCGGAGATGCCGCCCGGGCCCAGCGCGTCGATCCCCGGCGTCTTCAGCCCGTCGCGCGACACGGTGGTGTTGGTGGCGACGATCCCGGCCAGGCCCAGCTCGACAGCCAGGTCGGCGACGGCGTCGAGATCGGCGTCGGAAAGGTCGGGCGCGATCTTCACCAGGACCGGCGTGGAGCTGACGGAGGCCTCGGCGAGCACGGCCGACAGGATGGGCCGCAGCGACTCGACGGCCTGCAGGTCGCGCAGGCCCGGCGTGTTCGGCGAGCTGACGTTGACCACCAAATACGACGCCAGCGGTCCGACCAATCGGGCGCTGGTCCGGTAGTCGTCGACGGCGTCGGCGGCCGGCGTGGCCTTCGTCTTGCCGATGTTGACCCCGATCGGGATGTCGGGGCGGTGCCGCGCGAGCCGGATCGCAAGCGCCCCCGCACCAAGGTTGTTGAAGCCCATCCGATTCAGCAGGGCGCGGTCGGCGGGCAGCCGGAACATGCGCGGGGGCGGGTTGCCCGGCTGCGCGTTCGCGGTGACGGTCCCGACCTCCGCATACCCGAAGCCCAACGCCCCCCAGGTCAGTAAACCCTTGCCGTCCTTGTCGAAGCCGGCGGCCAGGCCGAGCGGCCCGGGAAAACGCACCCCGAACACCGTGCTCGCCAGCACCGGATCGGTGGGGGCGAGCAGCCGGTGGAGCAGCCGCCGTTTGAAGCCGAGGACGGTGGCGCCGCGCAGCACCGCGAAGACCAGCGTGTGGATGCGCTCGGGCGGAACCAGGAAAAATAGCCGTCGCACCAGGCCGTAGACCAAGCCTTCGCGCGGTTGGGTCACCGTCACAGTTGCGGCTGGTCGGGTCGACGGTTGTCCAGCCGAGATTTCTTGCGGCGCAACAGCACTCGTCTGCTACCGTCGGTGTAAAGCCGCACCCGGGTGAGCTCCCAGCCCCGGTATTCGGCCTCGATGGACAGCCGGATGGACGCGCTGAGCCGGGTTACTTCGGGTGGCAGGCGCAGCGGCACCCACTCGTATTCGTCGGACAGTTCGGTGTCCCAGCCCGCGGGCAACTGACTTCGGCGCGGTGCGGTCAACGCCCACCCGCCGCGTGTTCGATGACCTGAACCCCCGCACCGGACCCCGACACCACGTACAAGGTGTCTGACGCTTCGTCGAAGGCCAGGGAATTCGGTTGCTGCACGGTTGGGTAACGCACCTTTTCGACGGGAATTCCGGTGGACAGATCGTAACCAATGACCATATTAGAAGCGGTCTGCGAAACCCAGGCCAATGCGCGCGAGCCGGCCAGGCCGTACGGCGCCTGGGGCACCGGATAGGCCTGGCGCAGGATCAGCGGGTCGACGCCGTACGCCAGCAGCTGGCCGCCGCGGGTGTCGGCGACCAGAATCCGGCCCCAGGGGTCGGCGGCCATGGTGGTCGCCCCTTCGCCGGCCCGCAACGCCTGTTGGACTCGACCGTCGGCGCCGATGGTGGTCACCGACGTCTGCCCCCGGTCCAGGACTGCCGTCGTATTCCCTTGCGTGGCAAGGCAATCGACGCGTGCGAAGATCTTGGTCCGGCTACCGATGGTCGCGGCGGCGGCGGCCCCGGGTGTGGGAGAACCGGGTGTCGGCGAAGCAGGAGAAACAAGGGTATAGACGGCCCCGTCGGCGCTGCCCAGCACCAGTTTGCCGTCGGCACGTTGGGCGACCGCGGTGAAATCGGTCTGCTGCGCGTCGGTGACGTTCACCTGTCCCGTGTGGCCGGTGCCCAGGTCGACCACGAAATAGCCGCCCCGCGCGGCGAGGTACAGGGTGCCGTGGCCGTCATCGGTCATTGCGCTCGCCGGGCCCGGCAGGTCGATGACCCGCGCCGCGGCCTTCGGGTCATCGAAGACGGTGACGGTGGCCGGCCCCGCCGGGGCGGCGCCGGGCGCCAGCACCGCCAGTCGGTGGGCGGCGCCGTCGAAGGCTGCCGCGGCGGCGCGGACCGGCAGCGGGCGCACCGTGCCGGCGGGGTTCTGTGACGCCGGCGGAGAGACGGCGGCCGTGGCCGGTTCGATGGTGGGCGGCGCGGATTTGAATGTATTCGACGAACAACCGGTCACCGCGGCCAGCAAAATCGCGAATCCGATCACATGGCAGTAAGCTGCGGGTTGATTACGCCCCGGCAATGACAGCAACTATCTTCCCTTGTGCGACGACTGTAGGCCTTCCACTTTAAGGAACGCCTTCGCATCCAATATGGCCATGTCTCGCACATCAAGTCCCGGGGGCGAGGTATGGTCGGCGTATGGCCGTCATCGTTGACCGGCATATCGCGGAGAAAGAGTTTGCTGTCGAAGACATGTCGACAGGGATTTTCGCCAGCGGATATGGACAAGTCGGTGATGGGCGCAGTTTCTCGTTCCACATCGAACACGGCTCGCTCGTCGTCGAAATTTACCGGCCCCGCCTTGCCGGGCCGGTCCCGCAGGCCGACGAGGTCGTCGCCACCGCGGTGCGCAGCCTGGTCGACATCGATCTCACCGACGAGCGCAGCCTGACCGCCGCCGTGCGGGACTCGGTGGCGCACGCGGTGCCGGTGCCGCGCTAGTCGCGCGCTGATCATCAACCCGCAGTCGCACCGAGTACGGTCGTGGTCGTGGTTGCCCTGATGCCTCAGACGTCCCGGCTGGGTACCGCGGCATGACGGTTATCCTGTTGCGCCACGGCCGCTCCACCTCGAACACCGCCGGCGTCCTGGCGGGCCGCTCGGAGGGCGTCGACCTCGACGACAAGGGTCGCGACCAGGCCGCCGGGCTGGTCGACCGGGTCGGTGACCTGCCCATTCGCGCGCTGATCAGTTCGCCGTTGCTGCGCTGCCGGCGCACGGTCGAACCGCTCGCCGCCGCGCTGTGCCTGGAGCCGCTCATCGACGACCGGCTCGCCGAAGTGGACTACGGAGACTGGACCGGCCGCAAGATCGCCGAGCTGGCCGGCGAGCCGCTGTGGAGGGTTGTGCAGGCCCACCCGAGCGCGGCGGTGTTTCCCGGCGGCGAGGGTCTGGCGCAGGTGCAGGCGCGCGCCGTGGCGGCCATCCGGGAACACGATCGACGGCTGGCCCTCGAGCATGGTGGGGAACAGGGCGGCGACGCCCTGTGGGTGGCCTGCACTCACGGTGATGTCATCAAGGCCGTCATCGCCGACGCGTACGGCATGCACCTGGACGCGTTCCAGCGGGTCACTGCCGATCCGGCGTCGGTGAGCGTGATCCGGTACACCGAACTGCGCCCGTTCGTGTTGCACGTCAACCACACCGGTGCGAAATTGGCTGCGGCGCTGCGGGCCGGGCCACCGTCCCAGGACGGGGCGAAGGCGAAGGCCGACGGCGACTCCCAAGCGGCGCCAACGGAACACGCGCCCACGGAACAGACACCGAAGGAACAAGCGCCAACGGAACAGCCGGCGCCCGGGGAACGGCCGGCCGGGCTCGTGCCGTCCAGCGACGCGGTGGTCGGCGGCTCGACTGACTAATTCCGCTTAAAACTGGCGGAGCGGGGCAATCGAATCGCACGGCGAAGGCAACAGCCGGTATTTTGGAGGTGCCATGGCCCGCGCAATCCACGTCTTCCGCACACCCGACCGCTTCGTGGCCGGGACCGTCGGCCAGCCCGGAAACCGCACGTTCTACATCCAGGCGGTGCACGATTCCCGGGTGGTGTCGGTGGTGTTGGAGAAACAGCAAGTCGCGGTGCTGGCCGAACGCATCGACGCCCTGCTGCTCGAGGTGAATCGCAGGTTCGGCACGCCGGTCCCGCCGGAGCCCACCGAAGTCGAGGATCTCAACCCGTTGGTCACGCCCGTGGATGCGGAGTTCCGGGTCGGAACCATGGGCCTGGGCTGGGATTCCGAGGCGCAGACCGTGGTCGTCGAATTGCTGGCCGTCACCGACGCGGAGTTCGACGCGTCGGTGGTGCTCGACGACACCGAGGAGGGGCCCGACGCGGTGCGGGTGTTCTTGACGCCGGAATCGGCGCGGCAGTTCGCCACGCGCTCCAATCGCGTCATCTCGGCGGGTCGGCCCCCGTGCCCGCTCTGCGACGAACCGTTGGATCCGGAGGGCCATATCTGCGCGCGCGCCAACGGCTATAGGCGCAGCGCGCTGCTCGGGCCTGACGATGAACTTGAGGCCTGACGACCGTGAGGTGTTGCGCAACGGCGAGCTGACGGTCCTGGGACGCATCCGCTCTGCCAGCAACGCCACCTTCCTGTGCGAGTCCACGCTCGGCGAGTCGACCGTGCACTGCGTCTACAAGCCGGTCTCGGGCGAGGCCCCGCTGTGGGATTTTCCCGACGGGACGCTGGCCGGCCGCGAACTCGCGGCGTACCTGGTGTCGACGCGGTTGGGTTGGAACATCGTGCCGTACACGGTGATTCGTCACGGGCCGGCCGGCCCCGGCATGCTGCAGTTGTGGGTGGAGCAACCGGGCGACGCTACCGGGTCCGACCCGAGCCCCGGCCCCGACCTGGTCGACCTGTTTCCCGCCGACAAACCGCAGCCGGGTTATCTGCCGGTGCTGCGCGCCTACGACTACGCCGGTGACGAGGTCGTCCTGATGCACGCCGACGACATCCGGCTGCGGCGCATGGCGGTGTTCGACGTGCTGGTCAACAACGCCGACCGCAAGGGCGGCCACGTTCTGCGCGACGTTGAGGGCCACGTCTACGGCGTCGACCACGGGGTGTGCCTGCATGTCGAGAACAAGCTGCGGACGGTGCTGTGGGGCTGGGCCAACAAGCCGGTTGACAAGAAAATGTTGGAGGCGGTGGCCGATCTCGTCGACGCGCTCGACGGCTCGTTTTGCGACGAGCTGTCCGAGCTGATCACGCGGGCGGAGATCGCGGCGTTGCGCAGGCGCGCGCATGCGCTGCTCAACGATCCGGTGATGCCGGGACCGAACCGGCACCGGCCCATTCCCTGGCCGGCCTTCTAGTGCCCGGGGTTCTAGTGTCCGGCGTTCTAGTGCCCGGCGTTCTGAGGCGACGCAAGCGCGGCGTAGCCGGGCGAAGCGGGTCGCCGCCACGTGTTCAAGCCCAGCACGGGCGTCGGAGATACTGAGTCGGTGAGCCAGGGCCCGGACGAGCTGACCGATGCCGCACTGGCTGCCGAACTCGCCGCCGACGCGGGGGAGTTGCTGCTCAAAGTGCGCGACGAGATCGGCTTCGGCCATCCGTGGGAGCTGGGTGACGCCGGCGACAGCCTGGCCAACGAGCTGATCCTGCGACGGCTGCGCGCCGAGCGTCCCGACGACGCGGTGCTCAGCGAGGAGGCCTACGACGACCTGGTCCGGCTCAAGCACGACCGGGTCTGGATCATCGACCCCCTGGACGGCACCCGCGAGTTCTCCACGCCGGGCCGCGACGACTGGGCGGTGCACATCGCGCTCTGGCAGCGGCCCACCAATGGTCGGCGGGAGATCACCGACGCGGCGGTGTCGCTGCCGGCCCGCGGGAACACGGTGTACCGCACCGACACCGTGACCGCCGACGCCGCGCGCGTCGGCATACCGCACACGTTTCGCATCGCCGTCAGCGCCACCCGCCCGCCCTTCGTGCTGCACCGGATGCGCCAGTCGCTGGCCATCCAGCCGGTGGCGATCGGTTCGGCGGGCGCCAAGGCGATGGCGATCATCGACGGCGACGTCGACGCCTACCTGCACGCGGGCGGCCAGTGGGAGTGGGACTCGGCGGCACCGGCGGGGGTGGTGATGGCCGCGGGCATGCACGCGTCCCGGCTGGATGGCTCGCCGATGCGCTACAACCAGTTCGACCCCTACCTGCCCGACTTCGTGATGTGCCGCGCCGAGGTGGCGCCGATCCTGCTCGCGGCCATCCGCGACGCGTGGCGCTAACCGCGCGCGTTTAGAGTCGATGCCATGCAGTCGTGGGAGTTTCCACCGGTTCCGGTGTTACCGGGGCGCGGCCCCGAGCTTCGGCTGTATGACACCTCCGACCGGCAGGTGCGCCCGGTGGCGGCCGGTTCGACCGCGACCATGTACGTCTGCGGCATCACGCCGTACGACTCCACCCACCTCGGCCACGCGGCCACCTATCTGACCTTCGACCTGGTCTACCGGCAGTGGCTGGACCTCGGCCACGACGTGCACTACGTGCAGAACGTCACCGACGTCGACGATCCGCTGTTCGAGCGCGCCGACCGCGACGGCGTCGACTGGCGCGAACTCGGCGATCGCGAGGTCGCCCGCTTCCGCGCGGACATGGCGGCGCTGCGGGTCCTGCCGCCGCGCGACTATGTCGCGGCCACCCAGGCGATCCCCGAGGTGATCGAGCTCGTCGAGAAGATGCTGGCTTCGGGCGCGGCGTACGTCGTCGACGGCGAGTACCCGGACGTCTACTACCGCGCCGACGCCACGCCGCAGTTCGGCTACGAGTCGGGCTACGACCGCGAAACCATGTTGCGACTGTTCGAGCAGCGCGGCGGCGATCCGCACCGGCCCGGCAAGACCGACGAACTGGACGCGTTGCTGTGGCGGGCGGCGCGGCCGGGGGAGCCGAGCTGGCCGTCGCCGTTCGGGGCCGGGCGGCCCGGCTGGCACGTCGAGTGCGCCGCGATCGCGCTCAGCCGCATCGGCAGCGGACTGGACATCCAGGGCGGCGGCAGCGACCTGACCTTCCCGCATCACGAGTTCACCGCCGCCCACGCCGAATGCGTCCGGGGCGAGCGACGATTCGCCCGGCACTATGTTCACGCGGGCATGATCGGCTGGGACGGGCACAAGATGTCCAAGAGCCGGGGGAATCTGGTGCTGGTGTCGACGCTGCGGGAGCAGGGCGTCGAACCGGCGGCGATCCGGCTGGGGCTGCTGGGCGGCCACTACCGCGCGGACCGGTTCTGGAGCTCCGATGTGCTCGACGAGGCCAACGCGCGGCTGCGGCGCTGGCGCACGGCCACCGAGCTGCCCGCGGGCCCCGACGCCGCCGACCTCATCGCGCGGGTGCGCCAGTACCTGGCCGACGACCTGAACACTCCCAAAGCCCTCGCCGCGCTTGATGGTTGGGCCACCGATGCGCTGGAATACGGCGGTCATGACACCGAGGCGCCGAAGTTGGTGGCGACCGCGATCGATGCGCTGCTCGGGGTGGAGCTGTGAACACGCCAGCTGTGAAGGCGGTACGTTGACGGCCATGACGTCGCTGCAGGACAAAGTTGTTTTCATCACCGGCGGTGCCCGGGGAATCGGCGCCGAGGTCGCCCGTCGGCTGCGCAACAAGGGCGCCAAGCTCGTGCTCACCGACCTCAACGACGCCGAGCTGAGCGCGCTGGCCGCCGAACTCGGCGAGGAGCACGTGCTGACCGCCGTCGCCGACGTGCGCGACCTGCCGGCCATGGAGGCCGCCGCCGCCCGGGCCGCCGAACGCTTCGGCGGCATCGACGTGGTGGTGGCCAACGCCGGCATCGCCAGTTACGGGTCGGTGCTGCAGGTCGACCCGGAGGCGTTCAAGCGGGTGATGGACATCAACGTGCTCGGCGTCTTCCATACCGTGCGCGCCACGCTGCCTGCGGTGATCGAGAGTCGCGGCTACGTGCTGATCGTCTCGTCGCTCGCCGCCTACGCCGCTTGTCCCGGCCTGGCGCCCTACAACGCGTCGAAGGCCGGCGTCGAGATCTTCGCCAACGCATTGCGCCTGGAGGTCGCCCATCGCGGCGTCGACGTCGGCTCGTCGCACATGTCCTGGATCGACACCGCGCTGGTCCGCGACAGCGAGTCCGACCTGCCCGCCTTCGGCAAACTGCTGGCCAGCTTCCCGTGGCCGTTGAACAAGACCACCACCGTCGCGAAATGTGCGGACGCGTTCGTCAAGGGCATCGAGGGCCGCCGGAAACGCGTTTACTGCCCGGGCTGGGTCGCCCTGTTCCGCTGGGTCAAGCCGGTGCTGTCCACCCCGGCCGGGGAGCTACCCCTGCACAAACCCACGGCGGAGCTGCTGCCCCAGCTGGACGCTCAAGTCGCCGCGCTCGGCCGGTCCACCAGCGCCTACAACCAGGGCCTGGGCAAGAAGGTTTAGCGGCCGAACCCGGGGCGCCGGCGGCGCAGATACCGCTCGAATTCCGCGGCCAGCGCGTCGCCGTCGATCTGGCCCAGGGCCTCGTTCATGTCGACCTCGGCGTCGCCGCGCTGCTCCAGCGACGACACGTACTCGGCCAGGTCCTCGTCCTCGGCGGCCATCTCGGTGATCGCCTGCTCCCACTCCTCGGCATCCGTCGGCAAGTCGCCCAGCGGAACCTCGATGTCGAGCACATCCTCCACGCGGCGCAGCAGCGCCACCGTCGCCTTCGGGTTGGGCGGCTGCGACACATAGTGCGGCACCGCCGCCCAGAACGTCACCGCCGGGATCCCGGCGGCCACGCAGGCGTCCTGGAAGACCCCGGCGATGCCGGTCGGGCCTTCGTAGCGGCTTTCCTCGAGGCCGAAGCGTTTCGCCGACTCGGGGCTGTAGGCGGCACCGGAGACGGGAACCGGCCGGGTGTGGGGGGTGTCGGCGAGCAGGGCGCCCAGGATGACCACGGTGTCCACGTTGAGCTTGTCGGCGATGGCGACCAGCTCGGCGCAGAAGGTGCGCCAGCGCATGTTGGGTTCCACGCCGTGCATCAGGACCACGTCGCGGTCGCTGCCCGGCGGCCGGCAGTGCGAGATCCGCATCGCCGGCCACACCAGCTCCCGGGTGACACCGTCGACCTGGCGGATGACCGGGCGATTCACCTGGTAGTCGTAGTACGACTCGTCGTCGATCTCCAGGATCGGGTCCGCTTCCCAGATGGCCTCGAGGTGCTCGAGCGCGTCGCTGGCCGCGTCGCCGGCGTCGTTCCAGCCCTCGAACGCCGCCACGACGATGGTGTTGTGCAGTTCGGGCAGCGCGCCTTTTCCAAACGGTGGGCCATCGGGCGGGGTCACAGAATCAGCGTACGGCCTCAGACGCCGGAGTTCGGCCTTGCCTGGAAAGGACCTGTCAACCGGTGGGCGCATTCCATAGGACGACTATCCTTGTGGGTGACCGCCGACCTGACCCCGGACGAGTTCGACAACCGGAGCGGGCGCGGTCGGAACGAAATACTTCGGTTTCACACTGGTTAACCTTGGTAACTACCACGTCGCCGACATGATCGTGCCACCGATCGCGGCGATGAGTTGGGCGTCCAGACGTCGCACGGGTGACGACGTAGACTTTTCTGGTCGAGAGGCGTTGCAACGGATACGGGTCCGCGCCGGTATCCGCCACGCTCGGCAGAGTCAAGGACGCCTTCCGTAACGGAAGGAACGTATGTGAACGCCCCCGTAAATGCCCCGGCGCCGAACACCTCTCAGTTAGAGACCTTCGTGCCGAACATCCGGCCGGACTGCACCGATGAGCTGAAGGCCGCTCTGCGCCAGCGGATCATGGTGATCGACGGCGCGATGGGCACGGCGATCCAGCGCGACCGGCCTGACGAGGCCGGCTACCGCGGGGATCGGTTCACGGAGTGGCCGACCGCTCTGCAGGGCAACAACGACCTGCTCAACCTGACTCAGCCGCAGATCATCGAGGGCATCCACCGCGAATATCTCGAGGCGGGCGCCGACATCCTGGAGACCAACACGTTCAACGCGAACGCGATCTCGCTCGCCGATTACGAGATGCAGGAGCTGGCCTACGAACTGAACTACGCCGGCGCGGCCCTGGCGCGCAAGGCCGCTGACGAGTACAGCACCCCGGACAAGCCCCGCTACGTCGCCGGCGCGATCGGGCCGACCACGCGGACCGCGTCGATTTCGCCCGACGTCAACGACCCCGGGGCCCGCAACGTCTCCTACGACCAGCTGGTCGCCGCCTACCTGGAAGCCGCCAACGGCCTGATCGATGGCGGTGCCGACCTCCTGATCATCGAGACGATCTTCGACTCGCTGAACGCCAAGGCGGCGGTGTTCGCCGTCGAGACGTTGTTCGAGGAGCGCGGACGCCGCTGGCCGGTGATCATCTCGGGCACCATCACCGACGCTTCCGGCCGAACGTTGTCCGGGCAGGTCACCGAGGCATTCTGGAACTCGATCAGGCATGCGAAGCCACTTGCGGTGGGACTCAACTGCGCGCTGGGCGCGCCGGAGATGCGACCGTACATCGCCGAGGTGTCGCGGATCGCGGATACCTTCGTCTCCTGCTACCCCAACGCGGGCCTGCCCAACGCCTTCGGTGAATACGACGAAGACCCGGAGCGCCAGGCGAGCTACATCGCCGACTTCGCCGAGGCCGGTCTGGTCAACCTGGTCGGTGGTTGCTGCGGGACCGCGCCGCCGCACATCGCCGAGATCGCCAAGGTCGTCGAGGGCAAGCCGCCGCGCGAGGTGCCGGAGATTCCGGTGGCCACCCGGCTGTCGGGCCTGGAACCGCTCAACATCACCGACGAATCCCTGTTCGTGAACATCGGTGAGCGCACCAACATCACCGGCTCCGCCCGGTTCCGCAACCTGATCAAGGCCGAGGACTACGACAGCGCGTTGTCGGTAGCCCTGCAGCAGGTCGAGGTCGGTGCGCAGGTCATCGACATCAACATGGACGAGGGCATGATAGACGGCGTCGCCGCGATGGACCGGTTCACCAAGCTGGTCGCGGCCGAGCCGGACATCAGCCGCGTCCCGGTGATGATCGACTCCTCCAAGTGGGAGGTCATCGAGGCGGGCCTGAAGAACGTGCAGGGCAAGCCGATCGTCAACTCGATCTCCCTGAAGGAAGGCGAGGAGAAGTTCGTCCGCGAGGCACGGCTGTGCCGCAAGTACGGCGCCGCCGTCGTCGTGATGGCCTTCGACGAACAGGGGCAGGCCGACAACCTGGAACGCCGCAAGCAGATCTGCGGTCGCGCCTACCGGATCCTGACCGAAGAGGTCGGCTTCCCGCCCGAGGACATCATCTTCGACCCGAACTGCTTCGCCCTGGCGACCGGTATCGAGGAGCATGCGACCTACGGCATCGACTTCATCGAGGCCTGCGCCTGGATCAAGGAGAACCTTCCCGGAGTGCACATCTCCGGCGGTATCTCGAACGTCTCCTTCTCGTTCCGGGGCAACAACCCTGTCCGCGAGGCGATCCACGCGGTCTTCCTGTACCACGCCATCAAGGCCGGCCTGGACATGGGCATCGTCAACGCCGGCGCGCTGGTGCCCTACGACTCGATCGACCCCGAGCTGCGGGACCGCATCGAGGACGTCGTCCTGAACCGTCGCGAGGACGCGGCCGAACGGCTCCTGGAGATCGCCGAACGGTTCAACAGCAAGGAAGACGCCGGCGACACGGCGGTGGCCGAGTGGCGCAGCCTCCCGGTCCGCGAGCGGATCACGCACGCCTTGGTCAAGGGGATCGACGCCCACGTCGACGCCGACACCGAGGAATTGCGGGCCGAGATCGCCGAAGCGGGCGGCCGCCCGATCGAGGTGATCGAGGGCCCGCTGATGGACGGCATGAACGTCGTCGGTGACCTTTTCGGCTCCGGCAAGATGTTCCTGCCCCAGGTCGTGAAGTCGGCCCGGGTGATGAAGAAGGCCGTCGCGTACCTGCTGCCGTTCATCGAGGAGGAGAAGGAGCAGAACGGCACCTCCCAAAACGGAGCTGCGGCGAAGGACACCAACGGCACGATCATCATGGCGACCGTGAAGGGCGACGTTCACGACATCGGCAAGAACATCGTCGGGGTCGTGTTGCAGTGCAACAACTTCGAAGTGATCGACCTCGGGGTGATGGTGCCCGCTCAGAAGATCCTGGACGCTGCCAAGGAGCACGACGCCGACATCATCGGGCTGTCCGGGCTGATCACCCCGTCCCTGGACGAGATGGCCAACTTCGCGGTCGAGATGGAACGCGAGGGGCTTCAGATCCCGCTGCTGATCGGCGGCGCGACCACCTCGCGTGCCCATACGGCGGTGAAGATCTCGCCGCGTCGCAGCGGTCCGGTCGTGTGGGTCAAGGACGCCTCCCGCTCGGTGCCGGTGGCCGCTGCGCTGCTCGACGACAGGCAGCGTCCCGCCCTGCTGGAGGCGACCGAGGCGGACTACGCGTCCTTGCGTGAACGGCACGCCCAGAAGAACGAGCGGCCGATGCTGACGCTGGAGAAGGCCCGCGCGAACCGGACGCCGGTCGAGTGGGACGGCTACACGCCGCCGGCGCCGGCCCAGGGCGTTGGTGTTGGGGAAGGCGTGCGGGAGTTCCTGGATTACGACCTCGCCGAGCTGCGCGAGTACATCGACTGGCAGCCGTTCTTCAACGCCTGGGAGATGAAGGGCCGCTTCCCGGACATCCTCAACAACCCCGCCTCGGGCGAGGCGGCCCGCAAGCTGTACGACGACGCTCAGCAGATGCTCGACACCCTGATCAAGGAGAAGTGGCTGACCGCCAACGGGGTGATCGGGTTCTTCCCGGCGAACGCGGTCGGGGACGACATCGAGCTCTACACCGACGACACCCGTACCGAGGTGCTGACCACGTTGCACAACCTGCGCCAGCAGGGCGAGCACCGCGACGGCGTCCCGAACCGGTCGCTGGGCGATTACATCGCGCCCAAGGCCACCGGTCTGGCCGACTACGTCGGCGCCTTCGCGGTCACCGCGGGGCTCGGCAGCCAGGAGAAGATCGCGGAGTTCAAGGCGGCCCTCGACGACTACAGCGCGATCCTGCTGGAGTCGATCGCCGACCGGCTGGCAGAGGCGTTCGCCGAACGGATGCATCAACGGGTCCGCAAGGAGTTCTGGGGATTTCAGCCCGACGAGCAGTTGGACAACGACGCGCTCATCGATGAGAAGTACGTGGGGGTCCGCCCGGCCCCGGGCTATCCGGCCTGCCCGGATCACACCGAGAAGGTGACGCTCTGGAAGCTGATGGACGTCAAGGAACGGACCGGCATCGAGTTGACCGAGTCAATGGCGATGTGGCCCGGCGCCGCCGTCAGCGGCTGGTATTTCTCGCACCCGCAGTCGCAGTACTTCGTGATCGGCCGGATGGCCCAGGACCAGGTCGCCGACTACGCGAGGCGCAAGGGCTGGACTCTGCAGGAAGCCGAGCGTTGGCTCGCCCCGAACCTCGGCTACAACCCCGAGGATTAATTGCCCACCCAGCGACCGCGAGCGACCGTGTTTGCACGACGACACGCCGTCCCGCCTGGCAGTTTGCGGTCGCTCGCGCGTCCGGTGCGGGGCTGGAGGCTAGATCCGCAGCACGGGTGCCAGGGCGGACAGCGGGATGTGAGCCTGGACGGTGCCGCCGTCCATGAACCACTGCATGACGCCCGGCGTGAAGTTGAGCGGCTCGTCGTGACCCACCGGGTAGTCCGGCATGTACAGGATCAACTGATCGGGAGTCACCGCCCACGCCTTGTACGCCCCGGAGTAGACCTTGTCCGGAGTCCAGCGGTCGACGGTGAAGGGGTAGGTCCCCGGGTCGTGTGGCGGTGGCGCCTGGTTGAGCGCCGCTTCGATAAACGGTTGCGCCAGTGGCGGAATGGCGGTCAGCGGGTTTGACGTCGTCAGGTCCGCCAGCTGCACCCGCCGGCCACTGGCCATGTCGAACGTGAACGTCCGGTAGGCGTTGTTGGGCTTCGGCCCGTCGGCGTGGTAGTCCTCGTGAAACACCGCGCTGAGCAGGTTGCCGTGGCGGAATACCTCGAAGTTCTCCTCGCCGTAGCTGTCGGCGGCCATGGCGCCGTTGGCCGTCTTCCAATTGTTGACCAGGGTGCGCAGGTAGTCGCGGATCACCGGGCCCGTGGTCGGATTGTCGACCAGGTCGTCGGGCATGGCGACCTTGATGTCCCGGACGGCCATGCGTTCCGACGTCACGGAGGTGTGGCAGTACTGGCCGTCCCAGTCGCCGCCGAGCTCGCCACAGAAGGACGGTGCGGACGCGTGCGCGGTGCCGGGAAGCGTTGCGGCGGCGATCATTACCGACGCCGCGAGCATTCGTCGCATCACAGCAGCTGGACCTTGCTTGCCCGCCAGCGACCGTCGACCTTCTCCATCGTCATCTTGATCCTGCTGCGGTCGATGCGCGGGTCGGGAGCGGCCGTGTTGGTGACGGTCTGGTCGATGAAGACCAGCACGACAACCTTGTTCGTGGATTCGGACTGGATCGCCGAGTCCACCACCACGCCGTGCGCGGTCGCCTTGTTGTCGATCAGCAGCTGGCGAAGCTTGACGCTGGACTGGGTGTACATGTCCTTGAACTCGCCCGTCGCGCCGTCGAGCACCTGCCTGAAGTTGTCGTCGACCTTGTTGGAGTCGATGCTCGTCAGCACCTGCGCGTAGGAGATCGCCGCCTGTTGGGCCTGATCGCCGGCGAGTTTGACCTGATGCTCCTGCCAGAGCCGCCAGCCGAGGAATCCCGAAACGGCAAGCGCCGCAACGAGAAGCGCCGGCAGCACGCTGCGACGCAGATAGTGCTTCCAGGGGCGCTTGCGGCGCTCGGCCGCGGGGGGTTTGCGTTTGAGCAGCGCGCCCTCGCCTTCGTCGGTTGATTCGTCGGTGCGCGCCTCGTCCGCGTCTTCGATTGCGGAGTCTTCGATTGCGGTGTCCGGTGTTGCGGTGTCCGGTGTTTGGGTGTCTGGCGCGACTTCGGCATGCGCCTTGGCCTTCGGGTTCTTCTCGGTGGTCACGATCACGGTCATCTCCTAGTGTGCGGGTCGGCTGGTCTACGTCTCAGTGCGGCGGCTCGATCGGCAGTGCCGGGCCGCCGTAGGGGGTGGGAATGGTGTAGCGGCCCCGCGGGGTCGGATCGGTGCGCTGGCCCAGGTCCGCCCCCGGTGGCGGGCCGGCGGTGTCGTCGCCGCCCGGCCGCGGCGCGTTCTTGGCGCCACGGATCGAGACGGCGGGGTCGTCGTCGCGGCAGTAGGTGTACATGAATGGCTCGTAATAGTCGGCGGCGGACGAGGCGTGCGCGGGTGTCCCGTAGTCGCACACGTAGCGGGGATAGAGATCAGCAGTCGCCCAGACACCGCCGTCATGAAAGGCGCTCGTCACCGCGTCCAATACCGACCCGCGGTAGTCGGGGAACAGCGCGTTGAGCGCGGGGACCCGTAGATAGAGCAGCTGCGACATGGTGGCCATGCTGCCCAGCAACTGCACCATCGTGTCGGAATTGTCGGCGAACAGATTGTCGACTGCCGAAAGTGTGCGCGGCGTCTGCCCGGTCAGACGGCGATAGCCGGCCTGCATCCTTGCCACACCGGTCAGCGTCTTGTCGAGTTCGGTTGCCGCAGCGCCCAACCCGGCGTTCTTGTCGCTTGCCAAGGTGAGCACCACCCGGCTGGTCTTGATGACGCTGGTGGTCTGCGGCAGCACCGAATCCAGCGTCGAGAGCAGGAAGGTGCCGCCGTCGACGATGGCGGTCAGCTTGGCGGGCCCCTCCTTGCTCAGGCTCAATTCCCTCTTGATCAACTCGATCTTGTGCGGATCGACCTGCGCCAGCAGCCCGTCGGCGTCACCGAGCAACTGCGCCAGGCTGACCGGGACGGTCGTGCGGTCCGAGGTGATGAGGCTGCCGTCGTGCAGGTACGGCCCTGCGTCGGAGGCAGCCTCGAAGTTGATGTACTGCTCACCCGCGGGCGACAGCGCCGACACGTGCACGACGCTGTTCGCCGGGATCCGCACCTTGGACGTGATGCTGGCGACGGCGTTCACCCCGGTGTCGGTGATCTGCAGCGACTCCACCCGGCCGATGCGCACTCCGCGCAGGGCGACATCCTGATTGGGCAGCAGGCCGCCGGATTCCGGCAATTGCACGGTGACCCGGTAGGACGAGGCGAACGGCTTCACCCGCAACGCGCCGACAAGCAAGTAGGCGGTTGCAACGACCAGGATGAGCGCCAGTCCGGCCACCGACAGCCAGACCTGTTGCCGGTGACCGGTGCGGACCGCGCGGACAACGAAATTCGCGACGTTGTCGATGACGCGGATCACGGCTGTGGTCCCGGTTGCGGTCCCGGTTGCGGTCCCGGCGCGGGTGCCGGCGGCGGGCCGGGGGCGACATCGATCTGGCCCGGGATATTCGGGTCCGGGATGACGGGAACCTGCGGCGAGTTCGGCCCCCGCCCGACCACGCGTTCCTGTAGCCGCCACAGGGTGTACTTGAGTGTGCCGACCAGCAGGTTCACGTTGTAGTGGTGGGGCCCGTGCAGCCCGATGTCGCCGGGGAATCCGATGTCGGGCAGCGATCCGAGCATGATCTTGTCCACACCCACGTTCACCGAGATCGAGTTTCCCGCAGTTGATTTGACCAACGCGGGGATCAGCCGGTTTATCGACAGCCAGCTGGTGTCCGGGCTCATCGCGACGTCGTTGGCGGCCCCGGCGACGGTGTTCAGGTCGCGGATGACGCTGCGGCCGCTGGTGTCGATCCCGCCGATCGACGGGAACCTGGCCAGCAACCTGGAGGTGTCGCCCACCTGGACCGCCAGGTCGGAGAGCTGGGTGGTGTTGTCGGCCAGGGCCGAGGTGGCGGGCCCGGCCGCGACCATCAGGTCGGTGATGGTCTGGTTCTTGGCGTCGAGTTGGTCGGCCAGCTGCGACAATTGGGTCAGTGCGGCCGAGATCTGATCGGAGCGGGAATCCAGCCTGCCGAGCAACTCGTTCGACTTGCGGATCATGTCTCCGAACGCCTGGCCCTGGTCACCGGTGGCCTTGCCGAAGCCGTTGATGATGTTGGTGAAATTGCGTACCGCCCCGCCGTTCACCAGAATCGCCGCCGAACTCAACACCGACTCGACGGTTGCGGCGGCCGCCGTCGAATCCAGGCCGATGGTGTCGCCGTCCTTCAACGGGGGCCCGTCCGCTTCGCCTGGGGGTTCGCCTGGGGGCGGCGGCTTCAGCGCGACGAACACGTCGCCCAGTGGTGTCGCGGTGCGTAATTCGGCCGTGCTGCCCCGGGGCAGTTGCACCCCGTCCCGGATGCGCAGCCGCGTCACCGCGGTGTAGTTGCGCGCGACCATCGATTCGAGCTGCCCGACGTCGGCGCCGCCGAGCTTCACCTTGGCGTTCATCGGCAGGTTGAGCGCGTTGGAGAAAACCGCGTTCAGCGAATAACCTCCCGAACCCAGCCCCGGCGCCGGGAGGGGCAGGCTGGCAAGCCCGTTCGTGGCACATCCCGCGGTCACCATCGCCGCGGCCACGGCCGCCAGAACGCCGCGCGCGCCCGCGCTCCTCATTTCTGCCCCATTGCGGCCATGCCGTCGAGCACATAGGTCAACCCGAAATCGGGGCCGAAGTCCTGGATGGTCCCCGTGCTGCAGCCCAGTTGACGAAGCCCCATCAGGTTGCAGATCTCTTTGGTGTACTGGCTGTCGAAGAGCAATCGATCCGTGAGGAAGCGGGCCCGCACGCTGCCGTTCGCCCGATCGATCATGTTGTAGGCGTTGTCGGCCACCAGCGGCGCCAGGTCCAGGAGCTCGGCGAGGTCGCGCCGCTGGTCGGTCACCATCTTCAAGGTGGCGTTGCCGTTCAGCGCGGCCTGCTTGATGTTGTCGCGGTTGGCATCGAGCAGGTCACCCGCCCGCTGGATCAGCTGGTCGAGTCTGCGTCCGGTGCTGCCGTTGCCGAGGTCCTCGTCGGCCATGATCTGGCTGACCTGGTGGATGGTCGAGGCGAATTCGCGCAACTTGGTGTCATTGGCGGTGACGGCGTCGAACAGGGTGCTGATGTTTCTGACGATCGTGGTGATCTGCTCGCGGGTCGTCGCGCCACGGTCACCGGACAGGCGCAGCGCCTTGGAGAGTTCGCCCAGCGCCGCCTTGATCTTTTCGCCGTTGCCGTTGACCACTTCCGCGCCGCCATTGAGCACATCGGCGATCGGGCCGCCGCCGCGGCCGTCGCCCTCGAGCGACTTGGTCACCTTGTCCAAAACGTTGAGGACGCTGCTGAATTCGACGGGCGTCTTGGTCCGCGGCAAGCCGATGGTGTCGTGGTTCTGCAGAGTCGGCCCACCGCGATAGGGCGGCGTGAGTTCGATCTGCCGGTCGGTGAGGATGGAGGTCGAGACGGTGACGGCCTGCACGGTGGCGGGAACCTTCACGTGGCGGTCGACGGTGAACTCGACTTCGACGTAGCCGCCCTTGGCGTTGATCTTGGTGACCTTGCCGACCGGCATGCCCAGCACCGCCACCACGTTGCCCTCGTAAAGGCCGGAGGCACTGTCGAATTGGGCGTTCACGGTGATCGTGTCCTCGTCGGAACTCAGGTACCACCAACCGATTCCGACCGCCGCAACGATGACCGCGACCGCGGCGACGATGGCCAGCGCCTTGGCGCCGAGCCCCGTCACTTGCAGTCCTTGAAGTACTGGATCATGCCGAACTGCTTGGCACGGCCGCTGATCGCGCACATCCACGAGTCGATCAACGGAACGTTGGGGGCGTTGAAGTTGATCGCGTTGCCGTCACCCGTGAGGTTGGCGGCCTCGCGGAAGAAGATCGGGCTGGTTTGCAGCATGCTGTGCAGCAGGTCGTCGTGTTGAGCCATCAAGTTGGTGAAGTCGCGCATGTCCTTGATCAACGCGTCCAGCCCCGACCGGTCGTTGACCACGACCTGGCTCATGGTGTCGATCAGGCTCGAGAGCGATTGCATCATGGCGTGGAAGACGGTGCGCCGCGCGACGAATTGGCCCAGCAGGTCCTGGCCCTGGTCGACCAGGTTGCCGATGCCGGCCTGCTGGCGCCGCAGCGTGTTGGTCACCTGCTCGGTGCTGCGCAGCAGCTGTCCCAGTTGGTCGCGCCGCACGGCGATGATCGACGAGAGGGTGTTGATGTTCGAAATGGCCTGGGGCACAACGGCGGGCAGGCCCTCGAGTTGCTTGCCGAGCACCGCGAGCGACTGGGCGAACCGGTCGGAGTCAACCTGCTCGAACGTGGTGGTGGCGTCCTGCAACGCGGCTTGCAGGTCGTAGGGCACCTCGGTGTGCGCCAGGTCGAAGGTGTTGTCGGGCAGGTGCGCAGGGCCGCTGGGTTCCAGCGCCAGGTACCGCGAACCCAGGATGGTGGTGACCTTGATCTGGGCCCGGGAATCCTTGCCCAGCGCGATGTTGTCCCGGATCTTCAGCCCCGCCTCGACATGGTCTCCGACGAGTTTCATGCTGGTGACGTTGCCCACCGGGATGCCCGCGACCACGATCGGGTTGCCCGCTCGCAGCGAGGCCGCCTGCAGGAACTCAGCGGTGTAGTGCCGGTATCCGGCGCCGAGCGCGTGCACGAGCAGCATGACCCCGATGAGCACCGCGACCACCGCGACGGCGATGAACCCAAGCCACGTCTTGTGGTAGCTCTCCAACGGACGCTTTCTCATCGCCGAAAGTCGAAGCCGGACGGACGTTTCAGCCATCGGCCGTGCTCCTGCACCTCGGGGTGTGCCAGGCCTTGTTGCCCGGTGTGGCGGCGTTGACGATGATCGGTACGACGTCGTTGAGCCCGGGGAAGAACCCCATGAAGTTCACGTCGCACACGTAGGCGTTGCCGTAGGCGCCCTGATTGCCGACCCGGGTCAGCCCTTTGAGTAGCAGCGGAATGTTGTCGCCGAAGAACGCCACCTGCGGTTCGACGTCCATGATGTGCTTGGTGACACCGGGCTGGCGATCGATGAATTCACGCAGTGCCGGGTAGACGTCCGCCGCCGATGTCGACAGCCGGCCGGTCACCCGCGCGAGCGAACCCACCGAGGCGACCAGGTCCGGGCGCCGGGCGTCGAGCTCGCCGACGATGCTGCGGGTCTGGGTGATGACTCCGTCGAGATCGTCGTTCTGCTGGGCCAGGTTGCCCATCACCTTGTCGAGGTTGGTGATCACATTGCCGAGCGCCTGATCCCTGCCCGCGAATGTCTCTGTGAGCGTGGAGGTCTGGCCGACCAGCGTGGCCAGTGACGACGTGTCGCCCTGCAGCGAGGCGATGATGCCCTTCGTGAGGTTGTCCGCGTCGTGGGGGTTCAGCAGGCTGAACAACGGTTCGTAGCCGTTGAGTAGCGTGGTCACGTCGAAAGAGGGTTCGGTGCGTTCCAGTGGGATGGTGCTGCCCGGTGGGAGCAGCTCCTGACTGCCCTCCTTGCCCAGATACAGTCCGAGGTAACGCTGGCCGACGATGTTCTGATAGGTGACCGACGCCAGGGTGTTCCCGAACAACCGCTGTTCTTGCTGCACCACGAACGAGACTTTCGCGAGGTTGCCCTCCAGCTCGATCTTTTCGACTCGGCCCACGCGCACCCCGGCCATCCGGACGTCGTCGCCTTCGCGAAGCCCGTAGACGTCGCTGAACACGGCCGAATACCCGGCGGTGTTGCCCGCCACATCGCGGCGCAGGCTCACATACACCAGCCACGTCAGCGTCAAGGAGACGACCATGAACAGGGTCAGGGCAACGAGCGGGCCGCGAAACCTCACTTCGCCTCCCCGGGGGGCTGAGCCGGTGGGTGCGCCAGTGACACCGTGGTGCCGCGGGCGACCGGACCCAGCAGCAGCTCGGTGGCTTCGGTCGCGGGCGCGCCGGTGATCACGCCCAACACGTTTCGTTCGTACTGGCTGCCGACCGGCCCCACGTTCCCTCCGAAAGAGGCCTGGGGTATCCACGGCGCCTTGGGCGCCACCGGCGCGACCCATGGTTCGTGTGGTTGCGGTGTCGCTGGCGCGCCGGGTGAGGGGTTATCGGGATTCGCGCTGCCGGGAACGGGCGGTGACGGCGTGATCCCGGCGGGCAGTGGGGGATTGGGATCGGACAGGTCGGGATGCGGGTTGATCAACGGTGGCCCGACGGCCACCAGGTTGCCGTCCGGGCCGATCACGGTGCCCGGCGGTGGCGCGAGATCCTTGGGCGGTTGATAGTTCTGCGGCAGCAGCACTTCGGGCAGATCGGGCCGCACCGGAATCAGCGGCGCGGTAAAGCAACTCGGCCCCTTCAACTCTCCGTAATGAGGACAGTCGGCACGTGTGTATGTGGAACTGGGCGTGAACGTCAGCATCGCGCGCATGTTGCCGAGATTGGTCCGGGGGTTCCAGACCTGTTCCATGAACTGGTTGGCCAGGTTGTCCAATTTGACGACGGCGGGCACGAAGTTGTTCGACTTCTGCGCCAGCACGCCGAGGACCGGCGTGAAATCGGTGGTGATCTGGATGAGTTGGTCGATGTGGTTGCCGAACGATTGGCGCGTCGTGCCGACCGTGTAGTCGGCGCCCGAGAGCAGCGAGGCCAGTTGCCCGCGGGTCTCGGCGAAGGTTTGCATCGGCTCGACGGCCTGGTGCAGTGCGTCGAGAAGGTCGGGGGCCGTCTGCGCGAGACCGCGCGTCGCATCCAGCAGCGCGGACACCGTCGACGGGCCGGTGTCGGTGCTGACAATCGAATTGAGCTGGTCGAGAAGGCGATTCAGTTGCGCGCCGGCGTTGAGCAGACCGACGCGGCGGTGGTTGGTGGCGGCACCGAGCGCGGCCAGAATCCCCACGGACCTGTCGTCACGTCCGCGCCCCGCCGCGGCGAGCACGTCGCGCAACTTGCTGACGGTCGTTTGGAAGAGAACGGTCGGAAGCCGGTTGTCCTCCGGGATGTGCGCGCCCGCACGGATTGCCGCGCCGGAGCCGTTACCCACCAACTGCACCGACGACACCGCGAACACGTTGCTGGGCACCACGCGCGCGGTCACGCTGGCCGGAATCGATTTGGCGTATTCCTGTTTGAGGTCGATGTGGACGTAGTTGGGTTTGCCGTGCGCCGCGGGCACGACGCCGTTGACCATGCCGACGAGGACGCCGTGGTATTTGACGTCGGACTTCTGCGGAAGGCCGTCGCCGACGTTCACCAGATCCGCGACCACCCGCACGTAATCGTTGAGCCGGCCGGTCGATTTGACCACCATCGCGGTGGTGAGCAGGGCACTGACCACCACTACCGCGATGCCTATGCCGAACAGCTGGCGGTCGGACGGGCCGCGGCCGTCCAGCTCAAAGGAATTGGGCATGTTCCACCGACCTAGCCGCCGAATCTCGCGCCCGAGTCCACGCCCCACAGCGCCATGGTGAGCAGCATGTTGACGATGATCACGACGGTGATGCTGGCCCGCATCCCGTGTCCCGCGGCGACACCGACGCCCTCGGGGCCGCCGCCCGCGTAGTAGCCGTAGTAGCACTGGATGGTGGACGCGATCCAGACGAAGATGACGGCCTTGATCAACGAGTAGACGATGTCCTGCCCGGCCAGCATGAGCGTGAAGTAGTGCAGGTAGGAACCCGTCGAGCCGCCGCTGCTGATTCCCACCACTACTTGTGTGCTCAGGTAGCCGATCGCCAGGCAGGCGGCGTACAGCGGGACGATCGCCACCACCGAGGCGATCAAGCGGGTGGTCACCAGGTAGGGGATCGGGCGGATCGCAATCGATTCCATGGCATCGATCTCCTCGGCGATGCGCATGGACCCCAGCTGCGCCGTGAAGCGGCAGCCGCCTTGCATGGCGAAGGCCAGCGATGCCATCAAGGGCGCCAGCTCGCGGGTGTTGACCAACGAGGACACGAACCCGGTGGCGGGCCCGAGGCCGAGCAGATCCAGGAAGTTGTAGCCCTCGATGCCCACGAGCGCACCGACCGTCATGCCGAGCACCACGGCCACGCCGGCCGTGCCGCCGCCCACCACGATCGAGCCGTTGCCCCAGGTGATGTTCGACAACAGCCGCAAGAACTCGGCTCGGTACTGGCGCAAGGCGAGCGGGACGGCGACCAGCGCGCGCACGAAGAAGACCAGCAGATGGCCGAGCCGGATGATCGGTACTTTCCCCCGCCGGTAGAGCCGGACGAGCGGGACCGAAATCGGTGCGAACGGTTGATACGCGGAGGCGGTCACGTCACAGTCCCGTCCTGGGCGACAACATGATGTAGAGCTGGCTGATCGCGACGTTGACGATCATCAGCAGCAGGATCGCCTCGACCACCGCCGCGTTCACCGAGTTCGCGACCCCCGTCGGTCCGCCCTTGGTGGACAAGCCTTTCTGGCTCGACACGATGGCCACGATGGCACCGAACACGATCGCCTTCACGAGCGCCAAGATCATGTCGCCGGTCGTCGCGAACGACGCGAACGTCGACACGAAGCTGCCCGGCGCCCCGTTCTGGAAGTACACGTTGAACATGTAGCTCGCGAAGAATCCGGCGAAGCACACGACGCCGGTGAGGGCCACGCCGATCATCACCGCCGCGGCGAGGCGGGGGACGACCAGACGGCGGATCACCGAGACGCCCATCACCTCCATCGCGTCGGTTTCTTCGCGCATCGTTCGCGAACCCAGGTCGGCGGTGATGGCCGAACCGACGGCCGACGCCATGAGCACCGCGGCCACCAGCGACGCGCCCTGTCGAATGACGGCGAGCCCGCTGGCGGCCCCGGCCAGTGACGTGGCCCCGACCTGGCCGGCCAGCAGCGCGAACTGGATGGAGAGGGTGACGCTGATCGGCAGCGACACCAGGATCGTCGGCAACACGGCGGTGCCCGCCATGAATGCGCCCTGCCGGACGAACTCCTGCCACTGGAAACGCCCGGTCATCAGGTCGAAAAAGAAGTATTGAACGGTGCGCACACCCAGGACGAACTGTTCGCCGACCGTCGTCAGCGAGGCGATCGGGTGACGTCTGACGTACCCGACCGACCAGTCCCGAACGGCGACGACGCCATCGACCTGTGTCGTCATGGTGGTGTGAGCTGGACGCCAGTCAGCAAACTCATGACAGCGGCCATGGCTTATCGGCTACCGCTCGCATCGGCCCTCTTCCCGCCCCTTGAATCCGTGAGTGCCGAGCAGATGACTTCGGGCGCCTTTGACGCGGATTGACGCGCGTTGGCGCGCATCCTTATTAAAATAGTGTCAACAGGCCCCAAGAATCTGCAGTTCATCGGTGTGTGCTGCATCACAGTAGCGTACTTGATAGGGACTTTCAATAGTGTAGAGTCACTCATCTGAGT
Organism: Mycobacterium sp. E342; assembly: GCF_001667665.1. Lineage (NCBI taxonomy): Bacteria > Bacillati > Actinomycetota > Actinomycetes > Mycobacteriales > Mycobacteriaceae > Mycobacterium > Mycobacterium sp. E342. The sequence goes on along the minus strand of NZ_LZJM01000284.1, from coordinate 156,517 downwards.
TCGTCGTTGGACGGCACCGCGGGGTTGGAATGTCGGATTGACGAAGGTGATGGCATGCCGTCAGCAAACACTGGCTCGCTGCGGGATCGCCGCCGCGCCGCGCTGCTCTCCCAGATCCAGCAGACCGCACACCGGCTTTTCGCCGAGCGCGGCTTCGAGGCGGTGACGACGGAGGACATCGCGGCGGCCGCCGGGATTTCCATCAGCACCTATTTCCGGTATGCGCCGACCAAGGAAGGCCTGCTGGTCGATCCGGTCCGGGAGGCGGCCGCCGAGATCGTCGGTTCCTACAGCGCGCGGCCCCCACACGAGTCGCCGGTCGAGGCGCTGATTCAGCTGTTCGTCACGCACGCCAAAGATGTCAGCGAGGTCGACGACCTCGATCCGTGGCGTCACGCCGTGGCGACCGCGCCCCACCTGTTGAGCAAGTCCGTGCTCGTCAGCGAGGCCGACCACCGCGGGCTGATCGAGCAGGTCGCACACCGGATGGGTGTCGATGCGGCAGTCGACATCCGGCCCGCGCTGCTGGTCCACACGAGTTTGGCCACAGTCAAATTCGTTCTCGATGGGTGGCTGAGCGCGGACATCGCCGCGAGCCCGCCGTTTCACGTCCAACTGGAAGAGGCGTTGCGGATCACGCTCGCCGGATTCGACTGACCGGACAGCTGAAAACGGCGCCGGAGTGAAACCGCCGTGACTTTGCTCGCCACCGCGTGAAACAATCGCTGGCCGTGAAGACGTTCGAGGATCTGTTCGCCGAACTCGGTGAGCGTGCGCGCACGCGGCCGGCCGGCAGCGCGACGGTCGCGGCGCTGGACGGCGGCATACACGGGCTGGGCAAGAAGATCCTGGAGGAGGCCGGCGAGGTGTGGCTGGCCGCCGAGCACGAGCCCGACGAGGCGCTGGCCGAGGAGATCAGCCAGTTGCTCTACTGGACGCAGGTGCTGATGATCGCGCGTGGCCTGTCCCTCGACGACGTGTACCGGAAGCTGTGACCATGTTGCGCGTTGCGGTTCCCAACAAGGGCACGCTGAGCGAGCCGGCCAGCGAGATTCTCTCGGAGGCGGGCTACCGGCGCCGCACCGATTCCAAGGACCTCACCGTCATCGACCCGGTCAACCAGGTCGAGTTCTTCTTCCTGCGGCCCAAAGACATTGCGATCTACGTGGGTTCGGGCCAGCTGGACTTCGGCATCACCGGGCGGGACCTGGTACGCGACTCGGACGCACCGGTCCGCGAACGCCTGGCGCTGGGTTTCGGGTCGTCGAGTTTCCGGTATGCCGGCCCCGCCGGGCGTGATTGGACGACGGCCGATCTGGCGGGCAAGCGCATCGCGACGGCATACCCGAATCTGGTCCGAAAGGACTTGGCGGAACGGGGTATTGAGGCCACCGTCATCAGGCTCGACGGGGCCGTGGAGATTTCGGTGCAGCTAGGGGTGGCCGACGCCATCGCCGATGTGGTCGGCTCCGGCCGCACCCTGAGCCTGCACGACCTGGTGGCCTTCGGCGACCCGCTGTGCGACTCGGAGGCGGTGCTGATCGAGGGCGGCGATCCGGGCGGCCAAGACGGGACGCGGGCAGCGCGCGATCAACTGGTGGCGCGGATCCAGGGCGTGGTGTTCGGGCAGCAATATCTGATGCTCGACTATGACTGCCCGCGGTCCGTGCTGGACAGGGCTACGTCGATCACGCCGGGGCTGGAGTCGCCGACCATCGCGCCGCTGGCCGACCCGGATTGGGTCGCCATCCGCGCGCTGGTGCCGCGCCGGGGTGTCAACGAGATCATGGACGAGCTTGCCGCCATCGGTGCCAAAGCGATTCTGGCGTCGGATATCAGGTTCTGCCGGTTCTGACCGCACGGGTGCGGTGCCCGCGGTTGTGTTAGCGTCCGCCTAGGGCTGCTTGCCCGTGTCACGCCCATGGGCCGTCATCCCTACCGTTGCCGGGTCGTTCCCCAGGAGGGTTTCGTGACACATGCGCTTATTCTGCTGCTGGCTTTGCTGATCGGTGTCGTCGCCGGGCTGCGCTCCCTCACGGCTCCCGCCGTGGTCGCCTGGGCCGCCTACCTGGGATGGATCGACCTGCACGGCACATGGGCTTCCTGGATGGGCAACATCATCACCGTCGTCGTGTTCACCGTTCTGGCCGTCGGCGAACTGGTCAACGACAAGCTGCCCAAGACGCCGGCCCGCACGGCGCCGCCGATCTTCGCCGCCCGGATCGTCATGGGCGGGTTGGCGGGTGCCGCCTTGGGCGCCTGGCCGCACTGGACCTTCTCCGCGCTCGGTGCGGGCGTGATCGGCGCGGTGCTCGGCACCCTCGGCGGCTACCAGGCACGCAAGCGGCTGGCCGCGGTGGCCGGCAGGGACCTGCCCATCGCGCTGCTGGAGGACGCGGTCGCGATCGTCGGCGGACTCGCCATCGCCGCGGTGACGGGGCACGTGCTGACCGAATACCTGCTGTCGGCCGTTAAGTGACCCGTTAAGTGACCCGTTAAGTGACAAAGCATTTCGACGCGATCATCGTCGGCGCCGGTCAGGCCGGCCCACCGCTGGCGGGGCGACTGACCGCTGCCGGGCAGCGGGTCGCGCTGGTGGAACGCAAACTGATCGGCGGCACCTGCGTCAACACCGGATGCATCCCGACGAAGACGCTGGTGGCCAGCGCGCACGCCGCTCACCTCGCCCGCCGCGGCGCCGATTACGGCGTGGCGACCGGGCCGGTCAGCGTCGACATGGCGAAAGTCAAGGCGCGCAAAGACGAAATCATGCTGGGCGACCGCAAGGGTGTCGAGGACTGGCTGGCGGGCATGGACGGCTGCACCGTCTTTCGTGGGCACGCCCGTTTCGAGGATCCGCACACCCTCAGCGTGGACGGCGACCTGCTGCGCGCCGACCGCATCTTCCTCAACGTCGGAGGCCGCGCCGTGGTCCCCGACATCCCGGGGCTGTCGGACGTGGAGTTCCTCACCAACGTTTCGATTCTCGAATTGGATACGCTGCCAGCCCATCTGGTCATCCTCGGCGGCAGCTACATCGCGCTGGAGTTCGCGCAGATGTACCGGCGCTTCGGGGCCCGGGTGACGGTGGTCGAGAGGGGTGCGCGCCTGGCGTCCCGGGAAGACGAGGACGTGTCCGCCACCGTCCGGGACATCCTGGAGGACGAGGGCATCGACGTCGTCGTCGGCGCCGACAACGTGCGAATCAATAAGACCGACAGCGGGTTTGAGCTCACGCCACGCGCGGGCTCCGCTCCCATCGCCGGAAGTCACCTGCTACTGGCCGTGGGCCGGCGGCCCAATACCGACGACTTGGGGCTGGAGGCCGCCGGCGTGCGGACCGACGCCCGTGGCTACATCGTGGTCGACGACCAGCTCAAGACGAACGTCGAGCACATCTGGGCGATGGGGGACTGCAACGGTAAGGGGGCCTTCACCCACACCTCCTACAATGATTTCGAAATCGTTGCCGCCAATCTGCTCGACGGCGACCCGCGGCGCGTGAGCGACCGCATCGCCACCTATGCGCTCTACATCGACCCACCGCTGGGGCGGGCCGGCATGACTGTCGACCAGGTCCGTGCATCGGGCCGCAAGGCGCTGGTCGGTAAGCGGCCGATGACACGAGTCGGCCGGGCGGTGGAAAAGGGTGAGACGCAAGGCTTCATGAAGGTCGTGGTCGATGCCGACACGCGGGAGATACTGGGAGCGGCCATCTTCGGCGTCGGCGGTGACGAAGCGATTCACGCCATCCTGGACGTCATGTCGGCCAAGGCGCCCTACACGACGCTGGCGCGGACCATGCACATCCATCCCACCGTGAGCGAACTCGTTCCCACCATGCTGCAGGAGATGGCCCCGCTGGTCTAGTGGCGATCGCGAGCGCGGCCGCGGCGATCGCGAGCGCGGCGTAGCCGGGCGAAGCGGGTCGCCGCCAAGGCGTAGCCGGGCGCGTTGGGTCGCCACCATCGGTCGCGCCCGCCTACCGCGACGCAGTGGCGGGACGACGGGATCGGCGGCGCCTGGGACGAGTGGCCGACGCGCCGCGCGGGGCAGCGGGGGTGGGCGCGGACCGACGGACCTCCGTCGGAGCGGGCGCGACGGCCTGGCGCGGCGCGGGCTCGCCGGCCAGGGCGTGGATGACGGGGGAGGCGGCCGTGACTTGCTGGGGAACGGCGCGGATGGCCGCCTTGCGCATCATCGATTCGGTGTCCCGGCGTTGCTCGGGCAGCGCGATGGTGACCACGTCACCGGAGGCGCCGGCCCGGGCCGTGCGGCCGGATCGATGCAAATAGGCCTTGTGCTCCGCGGGCGGGTCGACGTGGACCACGAGCTCGACGTTGTCCACGTGGACGCCGCGCGCGGCGATGTCGGTCGCGACTAGCACTCGCGCCTGTCCAGTCGCGAACGCCGCCAGGTTCCGGTCGCGCACGTTCTGGGACAGGTTGCCGTGTAACTCCACCGACGCGATGCCGGATTGGGTGAGCTGGCGGGCCAGCTTCCGGGCCTGATGCTTGGTTCGCATGAAGAGGATTCGCCGGGAGTCTCCCGCGGCCAGCCGCTGTACCAACTCCTTCTTGGCTTGCGGCCCGTCGACGCAGAAGAGGTGATGTGTCATCGCGGGAGTCAGGGACGTCGGTTCTGCGATCGACCGCGTTACCGGGGTGGTGAGGAATCGCTTCACCAGGGTGTCGACAGCGGCATCGAGAGTGGCCGAGAACAGCATCCGCTGTCCGCCCGCGGGCGTGGCCGCCAGGATGCGGGTAACGGTGGGCAGGAAGCCCAGATCGGCGAGGTGGTCCGCCTCATCGATAACCGTCACCTGCACCGCGCTCAGCTTGACGAGGCCTTGCTTCATCAGGTCGTCCAGGCGGCCCGGGCAGGCGACGACGATATCGACGCCCGACTTCAACGCCGCGGCCTGCTTGTGCTGCGGCACCCCGCCGAAGATGGTGGCCACGCGTAGGCCCCGAGCCGCGGCAAGCGGCGCGATAGTTGCGGCGATCTGTGTCGCCAGTTCGCGGGTGGGCGCCAAGACCAGACCGGTTGGCTTGCTCGGCCTGCGGTTGCCGGCATCGAGGCGGCTCACCAGCGGAATCGAGAAGGCGAGCGTTTTGCCGCTGCCGGTCTTGCCGCGGCCCAACACATCTCGGCCGGCAAGCGTATCCGGCAGTGTTTCGATCTGGATTGGGAACGGTCGGTGGACGCCGCCCTTGGCGAGCGCGTCAACCAGCGGTGCGCTCACCCCGAGGTGAGCAAAAGTTGTGTCTTCAAGCATGTTTCAATGTCCCTAAAGCGTCGGTGGTAGCGAGATTGCCCGTCTGGCAACATCGATCGCCGCGACTCGAGGCTGTGCGGTGCGCACCTAGTCATCTCGGACTCGGCGCCCCGCGGGGATCTGAGAAGAAATAACGAATCGATCACGACGTGCTGGCAAGCCATTCGGCGCCAACGTTGACAACAGCATAGCGCACTCGCCGCCGAACCTACTCCGTCCGGGTGGTTGCGCCGTAATGACCCTTGTCACATCGGTAAAACCGCCGGAGGTCACGCTGCCGGTTAGTTCTGGTGCGAAATACCTTGTGCCAGCGCGTAATCCGGCCATCCCGGGTAGGTCGGCGGGGTTCCGCCGAACAGCGGGCAGTGCTGTTGGTGGGGGCACCAGTCGCACAACCGCGACTGGCTGGGACGAAAATCGCCGGTCTGCCCGGCGGATTGGATCGCACGCCAGATCGCCATCAGGGTTTTCTCGAAGCGCAGCAATTCGTCGTGGTCGGGCGAATAGTCCAACACCTGCCCGTCGGCCAGGTAGATCAGCCGCAGCCGGTTGGGCGGCACGCCGCGCGTGCGCAGCAGGGCCACTGCGTAGAACTTCATCTGGAACATCGCCTTGAACTCCGCCAGGGCCCGTGCGGCCGGCGGCGCCTTGCCGGTCTTGTAGTCGACCACGCGCAGCTCTCCGGTAGCGGCGACGTCGATCCTGTCGATGAAGCCGCGCAGCAGGGTGCCGTCCGCGAGCTCGACCTCCACGCGCTCCTCGCAGCATTGCGGATCGAAACGGGTCGGGTCCTCGAGCCGGTAGTAGCCGGACAGCAACGCGCGTGCCTCGGCCAGCAGCTGGTCGCGCTGCTCGCGATCGAACTCGCCGGCCAGGTCGGGTGCCGAGGCGATCACCTGGTCCCAGGCGGGTTCGAGCAGTGACAGGGCGGTGTCGGGACCGCGCTGCGCGGCGGGCAGGCCGTAGAGGTGCTGCAGGGCGGCGTGCACCACCGAGCCGCGCAGCTGGGCGGTCGACGGCGCCTCGGGTAAGCGGTCGATCGCGCGGAACCGGTAGAGCAATGGGCACTGCTTGAAGTCGGCCGCCCGCGACGGCGACAGCGCCGGCCTCGAAGGCGGCCTCTCCTGCAGCTGGTCGGTCATGCCCGCAGCGTAGAACCGGGTGCCGACAACCCCGGGCACCGCCCGCGGCGAGTCGGCTGGCACGCTAGACGGCGTGTCCGCAACCGGCCCGTTCACCGTCGGGGAACGCGTCCAGCTCACCGATGCCAAGGGCCGGCACTACACGATGTCGCTCACGCCCGGCGCGGAGTTTCACACCCATCGCGGCTCGATCGCCCACGATGCGCTGATCGGGCTCGAGCAGGGCAGCGTGGTCAAGTCCAGCAACGGCGCACCCTTCCTGGTGCTGCGCCCGCTGCTGGTCGACTACATCATGTCGATGCCCAGGGGCCCGCAGGTCATCTACCCCAAGGACGCCGCGCAGATCGTGCACGAAGGCGACATCTTCCCGGGCGCCCGCGTGCTCGAGGCCGGGGCGGGTTCGGGTGCGCTGACCTGCTCCCTGCTGCGCGCCGTCGGCCCCGGCGGGCGGGTGGTCTCCTACGAACAGCGCGCCGATCACGCGGAACACGCTCGGCGCAATGTGTCGGTGTTCTTCGACGGGGCACCGGAGAACTGGGAGCTGATAGTCAGCGACGTCGCCGACTCGGACCTGCCCGACGGTTCCTTCGACCGCGCCGTGCTCGACATGCTGGCGCCCTGGGAGGTGCTCGACGCGGTCTCGCGGCTGCTGATCCCCGGCGGGGTGCTGATGGTCTATGTCGCGACCGTGACGCAGCTGTCACGGGTCGTGGAGGCGCTGCGGGCGCAGCAGTGCTGGACCGAGCCGCGGTCGTGGGAGACGCTGCAACGCGGCTGGAACGTGGTCGGCCTGGCAGTGCGGCCCCAGCACTCGATGCGCGGGCACACCGCGTTCCTGGTCTTCACGCGGCGGCTCGCGCCGGGCGTGGTCGCGCCTGCGCCGTTGGGGCGCAAGCGCGAGGGCCGCGACGGCTAATTAATCGTCGCTGCGCTGCAGCCCCCGCCGCACCGAGAGCAGCTCGAACTCCGGATGCGCGGCCACCAGCCGTTCGGCCGCGTCGAGAACGTCGACCGCATGGCTGCGGTCGCCGGACACCGTGGCCACCCCGATGCCCGCCCGTCGATACAGCTCGGGTGAGCCCGTCTCCGCCGCCGACACGCTGAACTTGCGTCGCAATTCGGCGACCACGGGGCGGATCACCGACCGTTTCTGTTTGAGCGATCGGACGTCGCCCAGCAGCACTTCGAATTCGAGCCAGCCGACCCACATGCCGCGGCTCAACCGGGTGGGCTCGGGGTCGGAACGGGGGCGGGCTCGGGAGCCGGCACCGGGGCCGGGTTGGGCGGCGGCACCGCCGGCGAGTTGCCCAGCGTCAACAGCATCTCGGCGGTTCGCCGGGACAACTGCCAACCGCCTTGAAAGGGCGTGAATTCCATGGGGAAGTGGAAGCTGCCGTTAGCGGGCTGGGCCGTGTTGACGTCGATCGTCGCCACCACATCGGAGGGGGTCTTGTCCGACCAGGCGATGTCGTGCGCGACGAAGGTCATGGGCAGGTAGCCGTTGTCGCGCAACGCGTTGGTGAACTTGTCCAGGCTGCCTGCGCTCTCGGGGGTCGCGCCTTCGACCAGACTCACCTTGTTGATACCGGGTACGTTCGGATCGGCGAGCCGGGCCAGGATGTCGGTAAGGGCGTCGGGCGGCGGCAGCGGGGTAGTCGGAGTGACGACAACGGTGCTCGACGTGGCCGGTGCCGCCGCGGGCGCGGAGGAGGCGATTCTGGGTTGTTGATGCGACGAGCATCCCGAGATCCCGACCGCCACCACGACGGTGGCTGCACTCAAGGTCGCGCCCAGATGCCGGTGCATCCAGTCGATCAGGCCGGTCGCGGGGTAGGGGCGCTTGCCGAAGCGGGTGCCCGCCGCGCGGTGGGGCCAACGGGTGCAACTGAACTCACACCCGCGGTCGCCACGCCGGCGCCGGTCGTGCCGACCAAGCCCGTGGCGAGGCTTTTTGCGGTCACTCTGCCACCTCCTAGGGCCCTTTCGATCAGCGAGATTAGTGGCCGAGATTACCAGCGTGACGAAAATCTTAACTTTTCGTGGGTATTTGACTCCGCACATCATTGGCCAATCGCCGGTAGCTTTGAAGTATCCACCGCGCCAATTAGGTGTGGGAAAGGAGCGCAACATGGGTGGCTCAGAGCGTTCTGAATCATTCGGTACCCCCCACGAGTCAGGCATGTCCAGCGGCGATGCTGCCGAGTTGGAAGAATTACGCCGCGAGGCAGCGTTGCTGCGCGAGCAACTCGAGCACGCAGCCGGGACGCAGGGCGGCACCCGGTCGGCGCGCGATGTGCATCAGCTCGAAGCCCGTATCGACTCGCTGGCGGCACGCAACTCGAAGTTGATGGAGACGCTCAAAGAAGCGCGCCAGCAACTACTTGCGCTGCGGGAGGAAGTGGATCGGCTGGGGCAGCCGCCGAGTGGCTACGGCGTGTTGCTGGGTACGCACGAGGACGACACGGTCGACGTGTTCACCTCCGGTCGCAAGATGCGCCTGACCTGCTCGCCGAACATCGATGTCCCCTCGCTGCGGAAGGGCCAGACGGTTCGCCTCAACGAGGCGCTGACCGTGGTCGAGGCCGGCACGTTCGAATCGGTCGGCGAGATCTCGACGTTGCGCGAGCTACTGGCCGACGGGCACCGGGCGCTGGTGGTCGGCCACGCCGACGAGGAACGCATCGTGTGGCTCGCCGAGCCGCTGGTCGCCGAGGACCTCCCGGAGGGGCACCCCGACGCGCTCAACGACGACAGCCGCCCGCGCAAGCTGCGGCCGGGCGACTCGTTGCTGGTCGACACCAAGGCCGGCTACGCGTTCGAACGCATTCCCAAGGCCGAGGTCGAAGACCTGGTCCTCGAAGAGGTGCCCGACGTCAGCTACTCCGACATCGGCGGCCTGACCCGACAGATCGAGCAGATCCGCGACGCCGTGGAGCTGCCCTTCCTGCACAAGGAGCTGTACCGGGAGTACGCGTTGCGCCCGCCCAAGGGCGTCCTGCTGTACGGCCCGCCGGGCTGTGGGAAGACGTTGATCGCCAAGGCGGTGGCGAACTCGCTGGCCAAGAAGATGGCCGAGGTGCGTGGCGATGACGCGCGCGAGGCGAAGTCCTACTTCCTCAACATCAAGGGCCCCGAACTGCTGAACAAGTTCGTCGGCGAGACCGAGCGTCACATTCGATTGATCTTCCAGCGCGCGCGGGAGAAGGCGTCCGAAGGTACGCCGGTGATCGTGTTCTTCGATGAGATGGACTCGATCTTCCGCACCCGCGGCACCGGCGTCTCGTCGGACGTCGAGACCACCGTCGTCCCGCAGCTGCTGAGCGAGATCGATGGGGTCGAGGGCCTCGAGAACGTCATCGTGATCGGCGCCTCCAACCGCGAGGACATGATCGACCCGGCGATCCTGCGGCCCGGCCGCCTGGACGTGAAGATCAAGATCGAGCGGCCCGATGCCGAAGCGGCGCAAGACATCTTCTCGAAGTACCTGGTCGAGTCGCTGCCGCTGCACGCCGACGACCTCGCCGAGTTCGGCGGGGACCGCACCGCCTGCATCAAGGCGATGATCGAGAAGGTCGTCGAGCGGATGTACGCCGAAATCGACGACAACCGGTTCCTGGAGGTCACCTACGCCAACGGTGACAAGGAAGTCATGTACTTCAAGGACTTCAACTCCGGGGCGATGATCCAGAACGTCGTCGACCGGGCGAAGAAGAACGCGATCAAGTCGGTGCTCGAGACCGGGCAACCCGGTCTGCGCATCCAGCACCTGCTCGACTCGATCGTCGACGAGTTCGCCGAGAACGAGGACCTGCCCAACACCACCAACCCCGATGACTGGGCGCGGATTTCGGGTAAGAAGGGCGAGCGGATCGTCTACATCCGCACCCTGGTCACCGGCAAGAGCTCGAGCGCATCGCGGGCCATCGACACCGAATCCAACCTCGGCCAGTACCTGTAAGGCCGCTCGGCCACGCCGGCACTCGAACCGGGCGCACCGCGCGTCGCGGCTCGAGTGCCGGCGCTGTGCTGCCAGGGGTCAGGCGGTCACCAGCGAGTAGCTGTTGGTCAGGTTGTCCTGCAGGACCTGGGCCGCCCTGCTCCTGGTGTCCACCCGCAGCTCCTCGGTGAGCACTCGCGGCTGGTAGGTCCAACCGGCAGGCAGGTCGAGGCGGTCGGCGAGCCGCGGCAGGTCGGCCTGCGTCAGGTTGGGGTCGGCGACCTGGCTCATCGTCTGCATCACCCAGCGCTGTCCCTGCGGATCGATGAGCTCGTAGATCTGTTCGCCGGCGTTGAAGACGAACACCGTGTGGCGGTTGACCTTGTTGGGGATGTAGGGCGCCGGATTCATCGACGACAGCAGAACCGTGGCCTGCTGGATCATCTCGATCCCGCCGAAGGTCTTCGTCATCTGCGGACCCTGGGCTTCTTTTTCGATGGCGTTCATCAGCCAGTACCGGGGGCCGTTCAGCAAGGCAGCGGCCACACCGTTCTCGGCGGCGATCGCGTGTGGGTCGAGCGCCGACCACAGGTCGGCGGGGCAGTCGTTGAGCGGGAAGCTGTTGTAGACCGTTGCCTGCGGACCGGCTTCGCCGGCGGTTACCAGCAGCACTTCGCCGTAGCGTTTACCTGCCAGATCGAGCGCGTGTTTGCCGACGTGGTCGGATTGGGGGGCGGACACACGGTGAAGTTAGTCACTGCCGTCGGTGCCGTCAACAGCACGCGCGGGCGGCACGATGGCGCCACGGTAGCGGTTGCGCGCGATCAGCGTCGTGTGCAGGTCCTCGATCAGCGGGTCCAGGAAGGTGGAGCGGTACTCGGCGTCGCCGGCCGCGCGGGCGCTGATGTACATGAAGGTCAGCGCGCCGAGGAACAGGCACATGTGCACCAGCGAATCCGCAACCGGCAGTGTGAATCCCAATACCGTCGCGGTGCTCTTGTAGGTGTGAGTCCATTCGTTGAGCAGTTCGGGGCTGAGCACGATCAGCCCCAGAATCAGGTAGATCGCGGCGGTGACCACCGCTACCACCAGGATCTGCGCCAGTTGGGAGGCGGCCAGAACGAAGACGACGTTGAGGCGTTCGGCTCTCCTCAGCGGTGCGCAGCCAGTGGCCTCCGGCATGGCCGCGAACGGCGTGCCGGCGAGATGTTCGGTCTCCGCGGGCAAAGCGGCCGTCGACTTCAGCATCGGGCGGACCCGTTCCACCGTGGCGGAGACGACGAAGGCGGCCGCGATGGCGACGAGGAAGGCCATGGCCAGCCCCAGCCGGTTCCCGCTGATCGTCGCGGCCATCAACCAGACGTAGGTGTTGAAGAACACCAACGCGGTCAGCAGCACGACCGGCAGTGCCCGGACCGCCAGTGCGCCCACCATGGCGAAGTGCGACAGCATCATGCGCACCGCCCAGCCGACCACCGATCCGACGCCCAGGCCGGTCAGGATCAGCACGACGGCGATCACGGCGGCGTCCTGCTGCAGCTGCGTCGCGTCCGCGGTCGTCACCCCGACGCCGGCCGCGAACAGAACCGACACGGTCGCGATCGCCGCGCGTGCCCGGCCGTTTCGCGACCGGGACACCAGCCAGCCCACGAGGACCATCAGCGGGAGAACGAGGCCGACGATCACCAGCACGACCAGTTCGGAAGTCGTTGGGGTACCGCTGATCTCGACGTCGTGACCGCCGGTGATCAGGTACACCGGCAGGATGCAGGCCTGCAGCGTCGCGTACGCCGCCAACATGGGCGCCGAGCGCGGCCACAGCCGCCGCCACCGGGCGCGCCTGGTCAAAACGGACGGTAAACCCCGCTCCAGGAACCAGCTTTCGGCCGCACCGCTCGCCGAACCCCGGCGGCGCGGCGTGCGGCGCAGAGTTAGGTCCATGCCGGCTCACCCTACGGCGGGCAAGTCTCCCGCGCTGGGCGTTGAGCGATGGCAAACATCCGCCGATTGCCCGCCTTCTCAACGCCCCGCCGCGCGGGACGCATCGTCGGCGGGCCTAGCTCGATTGCCCGCCTCCTCAACGCCCCGCCGCGCGGGACGCATCGTCGGCGGGCCTACGCTTAGGACATGCAACGGATTATCGGGACGGAGGTCGAGTACGGCATTTCATCGCCGTCGGACCCGACGGCCAACCCGATCCTCACCTCGACACAGGCGGTCCTGGCCTACGCCGCCGCGGCCGGCATCCAGCGCGCGAAGCGCACCCGCTGGGACTACGAGGTGGAATCACCGCTGCGGGACGCCCGCGGCTTTGATCTGAGTCGTTCGGCCGGCCCGCCACCGGTAGTCGACGCCGACGAGGTCGGCGCCGCCAACATGATCCTCACCAACGGGGCGAGGCTCTACGTCGACCACGCCCACCCCGAATACTCGGCGCCAGAGTGCACCGACCCGCTGGACGCCGTGATCTGGGACAAGGCCGGCGAGCGGGTGATGGAGGCCGCCGCCAGGCACGTCGCCAGCGTGCCCGGGGCCGCCAAGCTGCAGCTGTACAAGAACAACGTCGACGGCAAGGGCGCCTCGTACGGCGCACACGAGAACTACTTGATGTCGCGGCAGACGCCGTTCTCGTCCATCATCGCCGGCCTGACCCCTTTTCTGGTGTCCCGGCAGGTGGTGACCGGCTCCGGGCGGGTCGGCATCGGCCCCTCCGGTGACGAGCCCGGCTTCCAGCTGTCCCAGCGCTCCGACTACATCGAGGTCGAGGTCGGCCTGGAGACCACGCTGAAGCGCGGCATCATCAACACCCGCGACGAACCGCACGCCGACGCCGACCGGTACCGCCGACTGCACGTCATCATCGGCGACGCCAACCTCGCCGAGACGTCGACCTACCTGAAGCTGGGCACCACGGCGCTGGTGCTCGACCTGATCGAAGTCGGCCCGGAGCACGGGATCGACCTGAGCGACCTCGTCCTGGCCCGCCCGGTGCACGCGGTCCACGCGATCAGCCGGGATCCGTCGCTGCGGGTCGCCGTGGCTCTGGCCGACGGCCGGGAACTGACCGGCCTTGCCTTGCAACGGATTTACCTGGACCGGGTGGCGAAGCTGGTCGACAGCCGCGACCCCGATCCCCGCGCGGCCGACATCGTCCAGACCTGGGCGCACGTGCTCGACCAACTCGAGCGCGACCCGATGGAATGCGCCGAGGTGCTCGACTGGCCCGCCAAGCTGCGCCTGCTCGAGGGTTTCCGGCAGCGGGAGAACCTGAGCTGGTCGGCGCCGCGGCTGCACCTCGTCGACCTGCAGTATTCCGATGTTCGGCTGGACAAGGGACTGTACAACCGGCTGGTCGCCCGGGGTTCGATGAAGCGTCTGGTCACCGAACACCAGGTGCTCGAGGCGGTGGACAACCCGCCGACCGACACGCGCGCGTACTTCCGCGGCGAGTGCCTGCGCAGGTTCGGCGCCGACATCGCTGCGGCCAGCTGGGACTCGGTGATCTTCGACCTGGGCGGCGACTCGCTGGTGCGCATTCCGACGCTGGAGCCGCTGCGCGGCAGCAAGGCGCACGTCGGAGCGCTGCTGGACTCGGTGGACAGCGCCGCCGAACTCGTGGAACAACTCACCAGCTAAGCCGGTTAGACCGGGGAACGTCGGGGTTGACCGGTAGGGTAGAGAAATACCAGCGGGCAGTGTGGCTCTCAGGAACCAGGCAAGCCGCTGAACAAGTTCAGATGAAGCAGGAGGCCGGCGATGGCTCAAGAGCAGACCAAGCGTGGCGGTGGTGGTGGCGAAGACGACGACTTCGCCGACAGCACGGCCGCGGGCCAAGAGCGCCGCGAGAAGCTAGCCGAGGACACCGACGATCTGCTCGACGAGATCGACGACGTCCTCGAAGAGAACGCCGAAGACTTCGTCCGGGCATACGTCCAAAAGGGCGGACAGTGACCTGGCCCTTCTCCGATCGCCTGTCCACTAACTCCGCACTCCCGGCAAATCCCGCCGTAGACCTGTCATCCTTTGCTGACTTTTTGCGCCGTCAGGCGCCCGAGCTGCTGCCGGCCGGCCTCGGCGGTGGCGCGCACGCCGAGGGGGCCGGGTCGCAGCTGCCGCACGGCACCACCATCGTCGCCCTGAAATACCCCGGTGGCGTGGTCATTGCCGGGGACCGGCGTTCCACCCAGGGCAACATGATCGCCGGGCGCGACGTGAAAAAGGTGTATGTCACCGACGACTACACCGCCACGGGCATCGCGGGCACCGCGGCCATCGCCGTCGAGTTCGCCCGCCTCTACGCGGTGGAACTCGAGCATTACGAGAAGCTCGAGGGTGTGCCGCTCACGTTTGCCGGGAAGGTGAACCGGCTTGCGATCATGGTGCGCGGCAACCTGGCCGCGGCGATGCAGGGGCTGGTTGCCCTGCCGTTGCTGGCGGGCTATGACATCGACGCGGCCGATCCCGAGGGCGCCGGCCGGATCGTGTCGTTCGACGCCGCCGGCGGCTGGAACCTGGAAGAAGAGGGCTATCAGTCGGTGGGTTCGGGGTCCATCTTCGCCAAGTCGTCCATGAAGAAGTTGTACTCGAGGGTCGTCGACGCCGATTCCGCGGTGCGGGTGGCGGTGGAGGCGCTTTACGACGCCGCCGACGACGACTCGGCCACGGGCGGACCCGACCTGGTTCGCGGTATCTACCCGACGGCGGTCACCATCGGCGCCGAGGGGGCCGCCGAGGTGCCCGAGAGCCGGATCGCCGAATTGGCCCGCGAGGTTATCCAAAGTCGCTCGCGCGCAGACACTTTCGGCCCCGACGGCGGTGAGAAGTGAGCTTCCCGTATTTCATATCGCCCGAGCAGGCGATGCGCGAGCGCAGCGAGCTCGCCCGCAAAGGCATCGCCCGCGGCAAGAGCGTGGTGGCGCTGGTGTACGCCGGTGGTGTGCTCTTCGTGGCGGAGAACCCCTCGCGGTCCCTGCAGAAGATCAGCGAACTGTACGACCGGGTGGGCTTCGCGGCCGCCGGCAAGTTCAACGAGTTCGACAATCTGCGCCGCGGCGGGATCCAGTTCGCCGACACCCGGGGCTACGCCTACGACCGCCGGGACGTCACGGGACGCCAGCTGGCCAACGTCTACGCGCAGACCCTGGGCACCATCTTCACCGAGCAGGCCAAGCCCTACGAGGTCGAATTGTGCGTCGCCGAGGTAGCGCACTACGGCGAGTCGAAACCGCCTGAGCTGTACCGGATCACCTACGACGGGTCGATCGCCGACGAACCGCATTTCGTGGTGATGGGCGGTACCACCGAGCCGATCACCACCGCGCTCAAGGAGTCCTACGCCGAGAACGCCGACCTGCGCGACGCGACGCAGATCGCCGTTAAGGCGTTGCGGGCCGGCAGTGGGGACGGATCCAGCGGGGATCAGCCCTCCCCGGACGTGGGCAGCCTGGAGGTCGCGATCCTCGACGTCAACCGGCCACGACGGGCGTTCCGGCGGATCAACCGGGCCACCCTGGAAAGCTTGTTGCACGAGGGCGATTCGAAACAGCCGGAAACCAACGGCGAAGTGCCCGATTCCAACGGCGACTCCGCGGGCTGAACCGGCCGATTCGGCACACCGGCTGTGTTCGCTGAGGGCGAAACGCTCGGCTTGGCACGACGACGCCGGCGTTGCCGGCAACCCCAGCGTGGTCGCCGAAAGCGGGGCATCGTGAAACTCGTCGGGACCCGTAGGCGCGGCTTCCGCACCGTCCCGGTCCGACAACCAGTACCCTCGATTACGTGCAGCGGCGAATCATGGGCATCGAGACCGAGTTCGGTGTCACCTGCACTTTCCACGGTCACCGTCGCCTATCCCCGGATGAGGTAGCCCGTTACCTCTTTCGGCGCGTCGTGTCCTGGGGGCGCAGCTCCAACGTTTTCCTGCGCAACGGCGCCCGCCTGTATCTCGACGTGGGCAGCCATCCCGAGTACGCGACGGCGGAGTGCGACAGCCTGGTGCAGCTGGTCACGCACGACCGGGCCGGTGAATGGGTGCTCGAGGACCTGCTGATCGACGCCGAGCAGCGGCTCGCCGACGAGGGCATCGGCGGCGACATCTACCTGTTCAAGAACAACACCGATTCGGCGGGCAACTCCTACGGCTGCCACGAGAACTACCTGATCGTGCGGGCCGGTGAGTTCTCCCGGATCTCCGACGTGCTGCTGCCGTTCCTGGTCACCCGCCAGCTCATCTGCGGGGCCGGCAAGGTGCTGCAGACCCCCAAGGCGGCGACGTTCTGCCTGTCCCAACGCGCCGAGCACATCTGGGAGGGCGTCTCCTCGGCGACCACCCGCAGCCGGCCGATCATCAACACCCGAGACGAGCCGCATGCCGACGCCGAGAAGTACCGGCGGTTACACGTGATCGTCGGCGACTCGAACATGTGCGAGACCACCACCATGCTCAAGGTGGGGACGGCCGCACTGGTGCTGGAGATGATCGAGGCCGGCGTTCCCTTCCGCGACTTCTCACTGGACAACCCCATCCGCGCCATCCGCGAGGTCAGCCACGACGTCACCGGACGGCGGCCGGTCCGGCTGGCCGGCGGGCGCCAGGCCAGCGCGCTCGACATCCAGCGCGAGTACTACAGCCGCGCCGTCGAACACCTGCAGACTCGGGAGCCCAACGCCCAGATCGAGCAGGTCGTCGACCTGTGGGGCCGTCAGCTCGACGCCGTCGAGAGCCAGGACTTCGCCAAGGTCGACACCGAGATCGACTGGGTGATCAAGCGCAGGCTGTTCCAGCGCTACCAGGACCGCTACAACATGGAGCTGTCCGACCCGAAGATCGCCCAGCTCGATCTGGCCTACCACGACATCAAGCGGGGGCGGGGCGTGTTCGACCTGCTGCAGCGCAAGGGCCTTGCGGCGCGCGTCACCACCGACGAGGAGATCGCGGAGGCGGTCGACCACCCGCCGCAGACCACCCGCGCCCGGCTGCGCGGCGAGTTCATCAGCGCCGCCCAGGCCGCGGGCCGTGACTTCACCGTCGACTGGGTGCACCTCAAGCTCAACGACCAGGCCCAGCGCACGGTCCTGTGCAAGGACCCCTTCCGCGCAGTCGACGAGCGGGTCAAGCGGCTGATCGCCAGCATGTAGCTCGTCGCCCCCGGCTGCTCCCATCCGTCGCGGGGCGGTGATGCCCACTCACCGGTGACTGATGTGGCGAATGTGAGTCCTGCGACTCGCGAACCGGTGCAGGCGCCGGCGGGGCGGCGGTTATAACCTGGTGCGAATGGCAACCTCGAAAGTCGAGCGGTTGGTCAATCTCGTCATCGCCCTGCTGTCCACCCGCGGGTACATCAGCGCGGAGAAGATCAGGTCCAGCGTGGCCGGCTACGCGGACAGCCCCAGCGCCGAGGCGTTCTCCCGCATGTTCGAGCGCGACAAGAACGAGCTGCGTGATCTGGGCATCCCGCTCGAGGTCGGCAGGGCGTCGGCCTCGGATCCCACCGAGGGCTACCGGATCAACCGCGACGCCTACTCGCTGCCGACGGTCGAGCTCACCGCTGACGAGGCGGCCGCGGTCGCCGTCGCGACACAACTGTGGGAATCCCCTGAACTGGTCACCGCCACCCAGGGAGCTCTGCTCAAGCTGCGCGCCGCCGGGGTGGACGTCGACCCCATGGAGATGGGGGCGCCGGTGGCCATCGCCTCGCCGGCCGGCGTGCCGGGGTTGCGGGGGTCGGAAGAGGTGCTCGGAATCCTGTTGTCGGCCATCGATTCCCGGCAAGCGGTGCAGTTCCCGCACCGGCCGTCGCGCGCCGAGCCGTACAGCATGCGCACCGTCGAGCCGTGGGGCGTCGTCACCCAGAAGGGACGCTGGTATCTGGTGGGCCACGATCGCGACCGCGACGCCACCCGCACGTTCCGGCTCTCACGGATCGGCTCCGAGGTGAGGCCGATCGGTCCGCCCGGGGCGGTCGTCGTGCCCGAGGGTGTGGACCTACGCCAGATCGTGGCCCGCACGATCGCCGAGACCCCGACCGGCGGGCAGGCGCGCGTGTGGGTTGCCGACGGGCGGGCCACCGCGCTGCGGCGCGCCGGAAGGACCACCGGTGCGCGGGAACTGGCCGGCCGCGACGGCGATGTGATCGAAATCGACATCGGGTCCAGCGACCGGCTGGCGCGTGACATCGCCGGCTACGGGGCCGACGCCGTCGTGCTCGAACCGCAGTCACTGCGCGAGGACGTGCTGGCCCGGCTGCGCGCTCATCTGGAGGTGCCGCGCGGATGACACCCGTTTCCACCCGCCTCATCCGGTTGCTCAACATGGTGCCGTACTTCCAGGCCAACCCGCGGGTCACCCGCGCCAAGGCCGCTGCCGACCTCGGCGTGACCGCCAAGCAACTGGAAGAGGACCTCAACCAGCTGTGGATGTGCGGCCTGCCCGGCTACTACCCGGGCGACCTGATCGACTTCCAGTTCTCCGGCGACACCATCGAAGTGACGTTCTCGGCGGGAATCGACCGGCCGCTCAAGCTCACGTCGCCGGAGGCCACCGGCCTGCTGGTGGCCCTGCGGGCGCTCGCCGACATTCCCGGTGTGGTCGACCCCGAAGCCGCGCGCAGTGCGATCGCCAAGATCGAGGCCGCGGCCGGCGCCGTCGGCCATGACGCCACCGGATCGGCCGCAGCGGTCGATCAACAAGCACCGGCGGAGAGTCGCGCCGCGGCCGCGGTGCGCACTGCGGTGCAGGCCGGACACGCGCTGGCCATCGACTATTACTCCGCCTCGCATGACACCCTGACGAGCCGGATCGTCGACCCCATCCGTGTGCTGCTGATCGGCGGACACAGCTACCTGGAGGCCTGGTCGCGCGAGGCCGAAGGGGTTCGGCTGTTCCGCTTCGACCGGATCGTCGACGCCACCGAATTGGAGGAGCCGGCGGCCGCACCCGAACTGGCCGTCCAGGCGCCGCCGGACACGTCGCTGTTCGACGGCGATCCCTCCCTGCCGTCGGCCACGCTCCGGGTCGCACCCTCGGCGTCGTGGATGTTCGAGTACTACCCGATGCGTGAGGTGCGGGAGCTGGCGGACGGATCCTGTGAGGCGGTGATGACCTATGCCTCGGAGGACTGGATGACGCGTCTGGTGCTGGGCTTCGGGTCAGCCGTGCGGGTGCTTGAACCGGAGTCGCTGGCACGACGTGTACGGGATGCCGCGGCGGCAGCGTGTGAGTCCTATCAGGCGCTTGCCCCCTGAGGCCACGGCGCGGGCGGCCCGGTCCATGGCCGCACTGCGGTAGCATCGGGTAGACGTCTGGAGGTAATCAAAGTGGGCAGTCTTAGTCCGTGGCACTGGGCGATCCTCGCGGTGGTGGTGATCCTGCTTTTTGGTGCCAAGAAGCTCCCCGATGCAGCACGTTCGTTGGGCAAGTCGATGCGCATCTTCAAGTCTGAGCTGCGCGAAATGCAGAGCGAGAACAAAGGGGAGCCGTCCGCGTTGGACACGAACAGCGCCCCCTCCGCGGCCAACCCCACTCCCGTGCAGTCGCAGCGGGTGGACGCTCCGGCGGCGGCCCCCGAGCAGGGGCACTCTGAAGCACGCCCGGCTTAGCCCGCCGTCATCGTCGCGGTGCCCGAACGCCACTGAACGAGCGTCGTGAAAGGTTTCAAGGTTTCAGCGCGCACTGCCGGCGTGCTGAGGCGCCTCAATCCGCGTAACAGGCGCAGCCGCACCAACCCCGACGCGACGATGTCGCTCGTCGACCACCTGACCGAGCTGCGAACCCGGCTGCTGCTGTCGTTGGCCGCCATCCTGGTCACCACGATTTTCGGGTTCGTCTGGTACTCGCATTCGATCTTCGGGCTGGAAAGCCTGGGCGAGTGGCTGCGCCACCCCTACTGTTCGCTGCCGCAATCCGCACGCGCCAGCATCAGCGCCGACGGTCAATGCCGACTGCTGGCCACGGCGCCGTTCGACCAGTTCATGTTGCGGCTCAAGGTCGGGCTGACCGCCGGGGTCGTGCTGGCGTGTCCGGTGTGGTTCTACGAGCTGTGGGCCTTCATCACGCCGGGCCTGTACCAGAAGGAGCGCCGCTTCGCGGTCGGATTCGTGGTCCCCGCGGCGGTGCTGTTCGTCGCCGGTGCGGTGCTGGCCTATTTCGTGCTGTCCAAGGCGTTGAGCTTCCTGCTGACCGTCGGCAGCGACGTGCAGGTGACCGCGCTGTCCGGCGACCGGTACTTCGGCTTCCTGATCAACCTGCTGGTGGTCTTCGGGGTCAGCTTCGAATTCCCGTTGCTGATCGTCATGCTCAACATGACCGGTGTGCTGCCGTATGGGCGCCTCAAATCCTGGCGGCGTGGCCTGATCTTCGCGATGTTCGTGTTCGCCGCCGTTTTCACACCCGGCTCCGACCCGTTTTCGATGACCGCCCTGGGCGTGGCGCTGTCGGTGCTGCTCGAGTTCGCCATCCAGATCGCCCGCCTGCACGACCGGCGGAAGGCCAAGCGCGAAGCCCAGACCGCGATCCCCGACGACGAGGCATCGGTCATCGAGCCGCCGACGTCCATCGAGCAGTCGGTCCCGGAGCCGTCGTACACCGCCGGCCAGCATGACGATGTCACCTGAACCGTTCCCGCAGGACGTGGCGGAGCTCGTCGAGCTGACCCGGTTCACCGCGGACTTGCCGTTCGCGCTGGACGGCTTCCAGCGGCGGGCGTGCGCGGCGCTGGAACGAGGGCACGGCGTGCTGGTGTGCGCGCCGACCGGCGCCGGTAAGACCGTGGTGGGCGAATTCGCCGTGCACCTCGCGCTGGCCGCGGGCGGGAAGTGCTTCTACACCACGCCGCTCAAGGCGCTGAGCAACCAGAAGCACACCGACCTGACCGCACGCTACGGCCGCGACCGGATCGGCCTGCTGACCGGCGACATGTCGGTGAACGCCGACGCGCCCGTGGTGGTGATGACCACCGAGGTGCTGCGCAACATGCTCTACGCCGATTCGCCCGCGCTGCAAGGGCTTTCCTACGTGGTGATGGACGAGGTGCATTTCCTGGCCGACCGGATGCGCGGCCCGGTATGGGAGGAAGTGATCCTGCACCTGCCCGACGACGTGCGGGTGGTCAGTCTGTCGGCGACGGTGAGCAACGCCGAGGAATTCGGGGGCTGGATCCAGACCGTGCGGGGCGATACGACCGTGGTGGTCGACGAGCACCGGCCCGTTCCGCTGTGGCAGCACGTGCTGGTGGGGAAGCGGCTCTTCGACCTGTTCGACTACCGGAACGCGGAAGCCGGCGAGCAGCCGGGCGCCGGACGTGAGGCGCGGGTCAATCCCGAGCTGGCGCGCCACATCGCGCACCGCCGGGAGGCGGACCGGATGTCGGACTGGCGTGGTCCCCGCCGGGAGGCGGGAAGGCATGGTGGCGGCCGCGGCGCACCCGGCCGGCCGCGCTTCTACCGGCCGCCCGGGCGGGCCGACGTGATCGCCACGCTGGACTCCGAGGGGCTGCTGCCCGCGATCACGTTCGTGTTCTCCCGCGCCGGCTGCGACGCCGCCGTCCAGCAGTGCCTGCGCTCGCCGCTCCGCCTGACCACCGAGGAGGAACGGGCCCAGATCGCCGAGGTGATCGACCACCGGTGCGGCGATCTCGCCGACGCCGACTTGGCGGTGCTCGGCTACTACGAGTGGCGGGAAGGGCTGCTGCGCGGGCTGGCGGCCCACCACGCCGGAATGTTGCCGGTGTTCCGGCACACCGTCGAGGAACTGTTCACGGCAGGGCTGGTGAAGGCCGTGTTCGCCACCGAGACCCTGGCGCTCGGCATCAACATGCCCGCCCGGACGGTGGTGCTCGAGCGGCTGGTGAAGTTCAACGGCGAGCAACACATGCCGCTGACCCCGGGGGAGTACACGCAGCTGACCGGGCGTGCCGGCAGGCGCGGCATCGACGTCGAGGGCCACGCGGTGGTGCTGTGGAATCCCGCCGAAGAGACCACCGAGCCGGCCGCGGTCGCCGGCCTGGCCTCGACTCGCACCTTCCCGCTGCGCAGCTCGTTCGCCCCGTCGTACAACATGACGATCAACCTGGTGCAGCAGATGGGTCCCGAGCAGGCGCACCGGCTGCTGGAGCAGTCGTTCGCCCAATATCAGGCCGACCGCTCGGTCGTCGGCCTGGTCCGCGGCATCGAGCGCGGCACCGGCATGCTCGCCGAGATCGCCGGCGAGCTGGGCGGTCCGCAGTCGCCCATTCTCGACTACGCCCGGCTGCGGGCGCGCATCTCCGAGCTGGAGCGCGCGCAGTCCCGTGCATCGCGGCTGCACCGGCGCCAGGCGGCCAGCGATGCGCTGGCCGCACTGCGGCGCGGCGACATCATCAACATCACCCAAGGCCGGCGCGGCGGGCTGGCGGTGGTGCTGGAATCGGCCCGCGACGGCGAGGACCCGCGCCCTTTGGTGCTCACCGAAAACCGTTGGGCAGGGCGGATTTCGACGGCCGACTACCCGGCGGCGTCGGCTCCGGTCGGCTCGATGCCGTTGCCCAAGCGGGTCGAGCACCGCCAGCCGCGGGTCCGGCGCGATTTGGCGTCGGCGCTGCGGTCGGCGGCCGCCGGGCTGGCGCTTCCGTCCCGGCGCCGCGGCGGCCGCGGCGACCACGACGGCGCGTTTCAAGACCCGGAGCTGACGTCGTTGCGCGACGAGCTGCGTCGGCACCCGTCGCACAACAGCCCCGGCCTCGAGGCGCAGGTCCGGCAGGCCGAGCGCTACCTGCGCATCGAACGCGACAACGCGCAACTGGAGAAAAAGGTTGCCGCAGCGACGAATTCGCTGGCGCGCACGTTCGACCGCATCGTCGGGCTGCTCACCGAGCGGGGATTCATCCAAGGCCCGGACACCGATCCCCACGTCACCGATGACGGCCGGCTGCTGGCCCGCATCTACAGCGAGAGCGACCTCCTGGTTGCCGAATGCCTGCGCACCGGCGCGTGGGCTGACCTGAAGCCGCCCGAGTTGGCCGCGGTGGTCTCGGCGGTGCTGTACGAAACCCGGGGCGGTGAGGGCCCACGGGCGGCGTTCGGCGCCGAAGCGCCCACCCAGCGGGTGCGGCAGGCGCTGCAGCAAACGTCGCGGCTGTCGTATGCGCTGCGCTCCGACGAGCAGACGCACCGGATCACGCTCAGCCGGGAACCCGACGACGGGTTCGTCAACGTCATCTATCGGTGGGCCAAGACCGGGGACCTGGCGGCGGCGCTGGCGGCCGTCGACCCGGTCGGCACCGGCTCGCCCCTGCTGGCGGGGGATTTCGTGCGCTGGTGTCGCCAGGTGCTCGACCTGTTGGACCAGGTCCGCAACGCCGCCCCGGACGCCGAGTTGCGAGCCACCGCCAAGCGCGCCATCAATGACGTTCGGCGCGGCGTCGTCGCTGTTGACGCCGGGTAGGCTGAGCCGGAGCTACCGTAGATCCGGAAATCACAACGCCGATAGTTCATGCCAAGACACAAGGGGCTGAGGAGAGACGATGAGCGGACCGCAAGGACCGGAACAGCAGTGGCAACCGCCGGGCCAGGGTAGCGATCAGTCCTCCGAGCCGACCCAGGCCGGTTCGCCCTGGCAGCAGCAGCCGGGCCAGGAGGCGACGTGGCAGGCCCCGGCCTACACGCCCCCCGCCGAGTACCCCCAGTACCAACAGCCGACCGAGCAGGCGTACCCGCAGCAATACCCGCAGCAGCCCGGCTACGGTCAGCCCGGGCAGTACGCGCAGCCGGGCCAGTACCCGCAGCCCGGTCAATACGGCCAGCCGGGCCAGTACGGTCAGCCCGGGCAGTACGGTCAGCCCGGGCAGTACGCGCAGCCCGGCCAGTATGGCCAGCCGGGCCAGTATGGGCAGCCGGGCCAGTACCCGCAGCAGTACCCGCCCTACGACCAGCAGCCGGCCAAGAAGCGGTCGACGGCGGTGATCCTGGGCGTGGGCGGCGTGATCGCCTTCCTGCTCATCGCGGTCGTCCTGGTGCTGGGCTTCTGGCAGCCCGGTTTCTTCGTGACCACCAAGCTGGACGTGAACAAGGCGCAGGCCGGTGTGCAGCAGGTGCTGTCGGATGAGACCAACGGCTATGGCGCCAAGAACGTCCAAAACGTCAAGTGCAACCACGGCCAGAATCCGACCGTCAAGAAGGGCGCGACGTTCGACTGCGACGTCAGCATCGACGGCGCCCCCAAGCACGTGACGGTGACTTTCCAGGACAACAAGGGCACCTACGAGGTGGGCCGGCCGCAGTAGCCGGTTACTCCGGCAGCGCGTCGAGCGCCTTTTGCAGCCGGGCGATCGAGGAGCCGACGCCCAATGTGGTCGCCAGCTTGGCGGTGCGCTGCGGGTCGTCGGCCGCCAGCGGGAGCGCGTCGGTTGCGGTCGAAAAGCTGACGGGCGCGTCGGTGGCCACCCGCACCACCTGTCCGGCGGCCTCGATGTAGTCGTTGGCGCCCAGCAGTTTCGAGCGCAGACCCTTGGCCATCTTCGATTTCGGGTCGCGGGCGGCCGCCAGGATCCGTTCGAGCGACTCGTGCTGGGCCAGCAGGGTCGCCGCGGTCTTTTCGCCGACGCCCGGCACGCCGGGCAGGCCGTCGGACGGGTCGCCGCGCATCAGCGCGAACTCGGCGTAGGCGGGCCCGGCACGGTGCTGCGGCACGCCGTAGTGGTCGGCGACCTCCGCGGGCCCGAACAGGGTGGCTTTGCTCAGCCCGCGGCCCAGGTACAACACCCGGACCGGGACCGGGTCGTCGGCCACCACCTGCAGCAGGTCGCGGTCCCCGCTGACCACGACCACCGGGTCACGACGTTCGCGGGCGGCCAGCGTGCCCAGCACATCGTCGGCCTCGAAACCTTCGGCGCCCGCGGTCGGGATGCCGAAGGCGTCCAGCAACTCCATGATCATGTCGATCTGCGGCGTGAGGTCGTCGGGGACCTCTTCGATGTCCGGTTCGCCGGCCGGCTCCGCCTCCGCGACGCGATGCGCCTTGTAGGACGGGACCAGGTCCACCCGGAACTGCGGCCGCCAATCCAGGTCCAGGCACACCACCAGTCGGCCGGGGCGTTGCTGGTTGATCACCACGGCCATCGAATCGATGAATCCCCGCACGGCGTTGACGGGCCGGCCGTCGGGCGCGGTGATCGAGGAGGGCACCCCGAAATACGACCGGAACCACATGCTGGCCCCGTCGAGCAGCACTAGCGGCGATCGCGAGCGCGGCGAAGCCGGGCGCTGCGCGTCGCCGCTAGTACCTGAGGGTCTGGTCATGCCCGGTATCGTCTCACGCCGCCGAGCGCCAACCGGGTTAGCCTGGCTGCCATGGACTCTCATCGGTTCGCCACCGGGGTGTATGCCCGCCGGCTGAAGGCGGCGGCCGACGCGACCGCGGAGGCGGGGTTGTCCGGCCTGGTCATCACCCCGGGCTACGACCTGCGTTACCTTGTCGGGTCGCGCGCCCAGACCCTCGAGCGGTTCACCGCGCTGGTCTTGCCGGCGTCCGGTGACCCGACGGTGGTGGTGCCGCGGCTGGAGCTCGCCTCGCTCAAGGGGTCGGCAATTGCGGAACTGGGTCTGGCGGTGCGGGATTGGGTCGACGGGGACGACCCGTACCAATTGGTGGGCGCCGCATTGGGCGGGGTTCCCGCTGCGACCGCCGTCACCGACTCCATGCCGGCGCTTCACCTGCTGCCGCTGGCGGATGCGCTCCGGGTGCTGCCTGTGCTGGCGACCGACGTGATGCGCAAGCTCCGCATGGTCAAGGAGGAATGCGAGACAGACGCGCTGCGCAAAGCCGGCGCGGCCATCGATCGGGTGCACGCCCGGGTGCCGGAATTTTTGGTCCCGGGCCGAACGGAGGCCGATGTGGCCGCCGACATTGCGGAAGCGATTGTGGCCGAGGGCCATTCGGAGGTGGCGTTCATCATTGTCGGTTCCGGGCCGCACAGCGCCGACCCGCACCATGGCTACTCGGATCGCGAACTGCGAGTCGGCGACATCGTCGTCGTTGACATCGGCGGCGCCTATAAGCCCGGGTACCACTCCGACTCGACCCGCACCTACAGCATCGGTGAGCCGAATTCCGAAGTTGCACAGCAATATTCAGTGCTGCAGCGGGCGCAGCGCGCGGCCGTCGATGCGGTGCGGCCGGGCGTGACGGCCGAGCAGATCGACGCGGCCGCGCGCGATGTGCTGGCCGACGCCGGGCTCGCGGAGGCTTTCGTGCACCGCACCGGTCACGGCATCGGGTTGTCCGTTCATGAGCAGCCTTACATCGTCACGGGCAACAACCTGCCGCTGGCCGCGGGCATGGCGTTCTCGATCGAGCCGGGCATCTACTTTCCGGGCCGCTGGGGCGCCCGCATCGAGGACATCGTCGTGGTGACCGAAGACGGCGCGCTGGCCGTCAACAACCGGCCGCACGACCTGATTGTGGTGCCCGTGGCATAGCATCCGGCGCTCATCGGGGCGTACGTTGGCGTTGATGTCACTTCTGGATTTGACTCTCCTTCCGATCCGCATCGCACGCCACATCGCCGACACGCTGGTGCATCCCGCCGCGACGGCACCCGCGCCGCCGGCCGAGCTCGTCGTCGTCGACGGAATGCCGGAGGGGGTTCCCCCGGCGGCGCTGCGCCCAGAGCCGCAGCTCCCGGTGCCGTCGGGCTGGCCGTTCGGCGAGGAGTTTCCACGCACCTGCGGCGCGGGCCGTGTCGCCGGCGGGGCCCTGTTTTGGACCGACTTCCTGTACGACGACCACGGCGCGACGGGCCTGCCGATCGGCGACCTGAAAGTGCAGGCACCGCCGCGCGGCACCTACATCTATCCCGAGGGTCCCGCGGCCCGCAACGGCGCCGACATCTTCCGTGTCGCGATCGGGCTCACCGCAACCCACACGTGGTGGCGGGTCGACTGGAACACCCTGCTCGATGCGTCGGTCCCCATCGCGCTGTTCGCTCTCGACACCGACCCCACCCGAACCGCGCCGGACCAGTGGCCCGCCGGGGCCGGGGTGCGCTCGGCCGGAATCGACATGGCCCTGCGGATTTCGGGCAGTGGTGCCGCTCTGATCGACCTGACCAACCAGTCGACGACGCCGGTGCAGCACAGCGTCGACATGGGATCGCGAACGTTTCTGGCGCGGGTGCCGCGGACCCTGCTGGAGCCGAGCGGCACCTGGACGGTGCGGCTCGCCGCGGGGCTGGCCAATGCGGCGGGCGACGGGTTCGCCGACGTACCCGCCGAGCGCGGCGCACTGCCCGGCCAACCCAACGTGTACAACGTCGCATTCCGCACCAACGAGCAAGAGCCGCCACACCTGAACTTCTGGTCGGACGCGGCGCAGGCCGAGGCATTGACCGGTGGCGACGTGTCGAGGTTCGCCGCGACGGTGGAGTGGGCGCGGCTGGCGGCCGGCGAGACCGCTCCCGAGCCGGTGATCACCGGCCCGTCGACGCGCTGGTATGTGTCCTCGATCGAGCTGGGCCAGGGTGTAACCGCCGACGACATCTTGAGCACCAAGCCGCAGTTCCTCGGCCGGGTGCAGCCGTATTCGGTCTGTCTGCCGTCGAGTTTCAAGCCAGGCCGGGCGCTGCCGTTGACCCTGCTGCTGCATTCGCTTGCGTTGGGGCAGAGCCAGTTCGCCGCGATCGACCCGCGCCTGCTGCATCAGGTGTGCGAGGGGCGTGACTCGGTGGTGATCACGCCGCTGGCCCGCGGGCCGTCGACGTGGTACTTCGATACCGGGGAGTTGGACGTCTGGGAAGTGTGGGCGCGCGTCGCCGAGCAACTGGGCACCGACCCCAACCGCACCGTGATCTCCGGTTACTCGATGGGCGGGTATGCGGCCTACAAGCTGGGATTGACCTATCCGCAAGTGTTTTCGCAGGCCGTCGTGCTGGCCGGCCCGCCGACGTGCGGGGTGCGGCTGCTTCCCGACGTCGACATCCCGGCCGACCTCGACCCGGACTCGTCCTGTGCCCGCGAGGGCGATACGTGGAAGCTGCTGGTGAACGCTCGCTGGCTGCCCTACGTGATCGCGCACGGGCTGGTCGACGAGCTGGTGCCGTTCCCGTCGGCCGCCGAGCAGGTGCTCGAACTCGACCGGCTGGGCTACCGGCACCGCTTCACGGTGTATCCGTTCGAGGATCACATCGCCTGGGTGCTGCAGGATAAGTTCGAAGACCCGATCGCCCACATGGAAACCGCTTTGCGCCAAGCGGATCCGGGACACATCACGTTCGCGTGGCACCCGCAACTGGTGCGCGACGACTTGGGTATCGGGCCGCATCGGGTGTGGTGGCTGTCCGGCCTGACCGCGGATCCCGCGGTGACGGCGCGGCGGGGGGCCATCGCCGAAGTCGACGCGCGGTCGTACGCGCGCCCGGATCCGACGCACACCGTTCGGCATCAACGCGGGTTCCTCCTGAACTTCGGCCCGACCCCCGGCGTCTACAGCGAACTGGACTGGCGGGTGGGTCCGCCCGTGGGTCCGCTGCCGTATCTGACGCTGCGGCTGGCCGGCGTCGCCGCGATCACGGTGGATGTCCAGCGGGCCGGATTGGCGGCGCTGCCGGCGTCGACCATCACGCTGGCCACGGACACCGCCGCGCGGATCACGCTGAGTGGGCTGCCGGCCGGGGTCGGCGTCCAGCTCGACGGTCACCCGGCCGAGCCGATGTTGGCGGTGCCGGTGGGACGGCACCGCATCACGCTGGCCGCCCGGGCTGTTGATGAATGAGTTGTGGCAGCTGGTGGCGGCCGCTAACTTGGCCAAAGCCATCATTGGGTGAATAGCTTCGGCGCGCGGTCTCGACGAGAATTTCGCGCGTGGCTCCCTTGTCGGTCGACCCCGAGGCGATGTACGCCGCGGGCAGCGCCGTGGCAGCCGCGGGGGACGCTCTGGCGGCGAACCTGTCGATATTGACGGCCGGCTTTTCGGCCCACACCGGTGTCGACCGAGCCGGCGAGGTGTTCGGCTTGGCGTACCAGGAGAAGGCCGAGTCGGTGCTGAAGGCGGCCGCTGCCGCCGTCAACGCTTGCCGGAGAAGCGGAGCCGTCATCCAGCAAGGCGCGTCGAACTACTCCAACGTCGACGCGGCTTCGACGCTGGGCGGCGGGCGAGCAGCTTTGAAGCCACCGTCCCCGCCGGCCGAGCTTGCCGCGCCGGGTCCGCCTGGGACGTGGGGGCCCGGCCAGCCGCCCCCACCGCTGTGGTCGTTCGTGCAAGCGTTCGTCCTCGAAGCGTGGCCCGATGGCGATGTGGCGGGTCTGCGTGCGGCTGCCTCTCGTTGGCGTGCCTTCGGTGCGGCGGCCAAAGGTGTGAAGGGAACCCTCAACGCATCGAAGACGCTGTTCGACAGCCAACACATTCCTGAAGGCGAGAACATCGACAACGCTTTGACCGAAATCGGCTCGTCGACAGAGCGTATCGGCGAGCTGTGCGGCTCATTGGCCGGCACCATCGACACGTTCGCGAACAGGGTCGACCACGCCCAAACCGCGATCCGGGATCTGTTGCGTCGGATCGAGTCCCTGGGCGACCTCGGTCACGACGTCATGCTCATCATCGACGGTGACGCGTGGGACGAGATCAAACAGATCGTCAAGGACATCAACGCGGTGCTGCAGCATCTTGGGCAGGAAGCCAGGGCCTGCGAGGAGGCGATCAGGTTCCTCATGCACGAGGCCGATCGCGCGGTCGTCACATGCGAAAAGTACGCGCGCCGCGGGCTCGTCACCTTCCTGGGAGAGGACGTCGGTAACCCCGTCGCGACCCTAGCCGACACCTGGATCAACGCCCATGAGGGTGTCCTCAAAGGTGCGGTCGGCATCGGACTGGGCCTCGTCGACCTGAGCCCGCAGTGGATCGTCGCCGATCCGCAGGGTGCGGCCGCCACCTGGACGGGCATGGTGAAAAACGCCTGGAAAGAAAGTCTTTTCAATGCTGCGGTCAATCCCAGCGAATTTTCGGAAGCGAGGCTGCAGGAGCTGAAAGGCCTTGTGCATGCCGAGGATTGGAGTACGGCTCGGCCGGGATTGGGCGCCGGCGAAGTCGCATTCGACGGCGCCACCCTGTTCGCACCGGGCCTCGGTGAGGCGGGTGCGGCGGCCGACGGTGCGGGAGCCGCCGCACTTGGCGCAGAGGAAGAGGCGGAGGCTGCGGGTGGCGCTGCGGGGCGTGCTGGTGGGGAAGGCGCAGCGGGAGCGCGCGGCGTGCTGACCGATATCACCAAAGCCGGCGGTGACGTGACCAAGAACCTCGAAGGGGCCACCCGTGATCTGCCGGAAATCAAACCGCCCGCTGGCGGTACTCCTGTGGCAATGGCGCCCGGTAAGCCGTTTGAACCACCGGTTGAGTCGGCGCCCCGGCCGGATGATGGCGCACCAGGTGTGCAAGGCCCGAGCTCTCCGTCTGGGCCAAAGCCCTCGGATGGTTCGGGCGCTGCGGTTGGTGGCGGTCCGCATGAGCCTAGGTCCGCGCCCGTCGAGAGCCCTCGCGACCCAGTGTCCGTGCCGTCGGGTCGCCCAAATGAATCGGTGCCAACCCCCTTTGGTGAGCCGCGGGAGCCGCTACCGGCCACGGCACCCGGGTCGGCTTCGGCAGCCGTACCCGCCGCAGCGGTCGATCGTGTGCCGGCGGGCATGGCGCAACTAGGCGAGCATTCGCCGGCGCGAGCGCCGGTAATGCCGAGCGGATCGTCGGTTGAGGCCGCGCCGGGCGGTGCCAGCGCGCCGGCGCCTGTTGCGTCCGCGGCTACTGCACCGCATTTCACCCCTCCTGACATTCGCCCGTCGGAAATGGCCGCACCTGGCCGCGACTGGCACAGTCCGGGTGACGCTGGTCCGCCAGACGGTCAGCCGCCGCATGGCGGACAACCGGGCGGCCCCCGCGGCAGCGATGCGGATGGCGGTAAGCCAGACGGACAACCGCCAGGCGGCGGCCACCGTGGAGACCATGGCGACGGAGATTCATCCGGTGACCGCGGAGATGACCGACCGCCCGACGGCGGTGGCGGTGCCGATTCTCCGGGTGGTGAACGCCAGGACCCCGTGCATTCACATGAGCCCGCTGGTGATGGATGGCATCGATTACCGGATGAGCCACTTGACCCACATTATGGAGAACCATTACCTGAACATTGGAATTATCCGTACGATCCTTCAGATATGAGCCACATACACTCGGCCGTCAGAAAGCTGATAAAGGATCCCGAAGCCCCATTCGGACGCGATGCGCAAGGTCACGCATATTCTCAGCAAGAATACGAGGAGCGTTTTAATAAACTCGGTCCAGGGGGCCAACATTGGTACAATTTTCCCAAGAACGCTGGGGCGGTGCCAGGCACGCGAGTCGCTTATTCAAACCTGAGTGTGTTCGTTCGAGATTATGGGGACCTTGTTGATCGCATTGGCGATGACGAAGGCGCGTATCTGGCGGTTATGGAGGACGGGCACGCGGCGACTTGGGAAGAGCGTGGCCTTCACGTAAGTTCTCTACGAGACCCGTACAACGCATACACACTGAGTCAACTGCCCGAAAAGTGGACAATCGAAGTATCGGAGGTGGCTCCCGGGCTCGGTCAGCCTGGTGGATCGCTGCAGGTGCGGATCTTCGATGCCCAGGGTGAGTCGCGCACCGTCGAGGAATTGATTGGAAAGGTGTTGACCCGTGGTGGGTGATGTGGACCTCTCGTCCGGCGTGCAAGAGTGGATTCGGCTCGCCGGGATGGAACTGATCCAAGGGTCCAAAACGGATGATGGACGAACCCAGATCTGGAACAAAGGTGGAGAACGGCGATATTTCATTAGCGCCGTCGACGGCTTTTTTATAATTACGTCTTCTGACCGCATGGGCAGAGAAAGTTTCCATCTGGGCGCGGTGAGTCGCGAGCTTATTGAAAAGTACCTTTACGGTTATTTTGGTAATGCAGTACGCAAGAATCGCGGTTTGCCCCGCGTGCGGAAACCTTCCATGCCGGATGAATTAGCCCAAAAGTATAACCTTGGCAAGACTGCTTTCCATGATCGCGAGCGGGACACGCTCATAGGTCCTGAAGGTTCAATGATAGCGATTTCTGCAGATGATAGGCTCGTTGAGTTATCGCATTATGTCGATGTACCTGTACAAACCATTGAAAAATCATTCCTCGATCCCGATGGCGGGCGGCTGTTTGCTCATTAGGCATCAAGCGGAGATCTTTAATTAGCAGGAAGCGATGAAATTCGACGACACATATTTCTCACGAGAAGATAAATACTCTATAGGTGTTGAATCGATCGCCAGCCGTTACTACGCGTCAATACCAGTTAGCAACGGCATTGTCGACTATGAAGAGCACTACGAACTTACGCCTGGTCAGTACCGCCACTTTCTTGACGACCGGGCAGCTGCGATCGAGTTCGTAGACGCATGCCGTAGGAGGGAGCGCGACCATCTCCTTCTCCAGGCGCCAGGCAGTAACCGAGGAACACCTGTCTAAAGACGCAGTGCACAGCTGAACGGTGCGCCAAAAGGCGCAGTAGAAGGGCGGATGCGGTGTAATGAGCAGAAAAATCGCCGGGAAGATTTTCTCTACGCCAGAAGAGGCTGGCGTGACTCCTCCGACGGAAGCGCAGCTGGCGGACGCGCGCAGAGCGTTCGATGAATTTGAGCAGAAAGTAAACGCTGTTGCTCCGGAAGACAGGGCGACAGATGTCTCGCCAAAGTTCTGGGATGACATCTCAGGGACGGAGTACGACCCTCGGAGGAAAGGCAGTTAGCGGCGGTCCGACATGTCGGCGGGCGTGCCCTACACCTCGCCCCGGTCCAGCAACCCTGACGAACCCAGCACCCGCTCCACGCGCACCTCGATGACCACCCGCCGCGGATTCGGCCGCGGAGTCCGGTAGCGCTGGGCGTATCGCAGTTCGGCGTCGCGGACCGCGTCGACATCGCTGTTCACCTTCGACCGGCCCTCCAGTGACAACCACCGCGCGCCGTCGACCTGACTGAGCACCGCCACCCCGCCGCGGTCGGCGTTCACCGCCTTCTGCGATCCGCCGGTGGTGATGACCCGCGCGATGTGCGTCTTGGGGTCGAAGGTGAAACCCACCGCCACGACATGCGGCGAATTGTCGGCTCGCAGCGTGGTCAGCATGGCCAGATGCCGTTCGGACAGGAACGCCAGCGCATCGTCGGTGAGCCGGGTAGTGGTATTCGCCATCACCGCTCACGCTAGCGCAGGTCATAATCGCAGCCGTGGACGACACGGGCGCAGGTCCAGTACTGATCCTGGGCGGCCGCAGCGAGATCGGCATCGAGCTGGCGCGGCTCCTCGCGCCCGGGGCGACGGTGGTGCTGGCCGCACGCAAGGCCGGCCAACTCGACGAGCAGGTCGCCGCGCTCAAAGCCGCCGGGGCCAACACGGTGCACACAGTCGAGTTCGATGCCGACGACCTGGGCTCGCACGGTCCGCTGGTCGACTCGGTCGTCGCCGGCCACGGACCCATCGCCACGGCGGTGCTGGCCTTCGGAATCCTCGGCGACCAAGCCCGCGCTGAGACCGACGCCGCGCACGCGGTCGCCATCGTGCACACCGACTACGTCGCGCAGGTCAGCATCCTCACCCATTTGGCGGCCGCGATGCGCACAGCCGACAGCGGCCAGCT
Organism: Mycobacterium sp. E342; assembly: GCF_001667665.1. Classification (NCBI taxonomy): domain Bacteria; kingdom Bacillati; phylum Actinomycetota; class Actinomycetes; order Mycobacteriales; family Mycobacteriaceae; genus Mycobacterium; species Mycobacterium sp. E342. The sequence continues at coordinate 122,511 of NZ_LZJM01000284.1, read as the reverse complement.
GGTGGTGTTCTCCTCGATCGCCGGCGCGCGTGTGCGTCGCGCCAACTACGTCTACGGCTCGGCCAAGGCCGGCCTGGACGGCTTCGCGAGCGGGCTGGCCGACGCCCTGCACGGCACCGGCGTGAAACTGCTGATCGCCCGACCGGGTTTCGTGATCGGACGCATGACGCAAGGTATGGATCCCGCGCCGCTGTCCAGCACGCCCGCCCAGGTGGCCGCGGCCACCGCGCGTGCGCTGGCCAAGGGTCGACGCACCGTGTGGATCCCGTGGGCGTTGGGGCCAGCGGCCGCCGTGATGCGGCTGCTGCCGCAGTCGCTGTGGCGCAGGATGCCGCGATGATCCGCGCCGGTGACGATGCAGAGCGAAGCGATGGGGAGGAACGGCGCTCATGATCATCGTGGTCGGCATTGGGGCCGACGGCATGGCGGGACTCGCGGAAACCTCTCGCGGTGAATTGCGAAGCGCAACAGTAATCTACGGGTCAAAACGGCAACTCGACCTGCTCGACGACACTGTGACCGCGCCGCGCCGGCAATGGCCCTCGCCGATGCTGCCCGCCCTGCAAACCCTGCGAGACCGCCACGCCGACGACATCCATGTGGTGGCCAGCGGCGACCCGCTCATGCACGGCATCGGGGGCACGCTGATCCGGCTCTACGGCCCCGAACACGTCCGGGTCCTGCCGCACGTGTCCTCGGCGACGCTGGCGTGTGCCCGGATGGGCTGGAACGCCCACGACACGGAGGTCATCAGCCTCGTTACCGCGCCGCTGCACACCGCAGTGCGCCGCGGCGGCCAAGCGATCGTGCTGTCGAAAAGCGCGGCCACGCCCCGAGAGCTCGCCGCATTGCTCGAAGCCCACGGCCGCGGTGATTCCGAAATGAGCGTCCTCGAAAACCTCGGTGGCCCAACCGAACGGCGTCGCGACGCCACCGTGCGCCAATGGGCCGCGGACGCGCCCCACGACGTCGACGACCTCAACGTCGTCGCGATCCGCTACCTGCCCGACGAACGGCTGTCGCCGCTGCCCGACGACGCGTTCCGCCATGACGGGCAGATCACCAAGCATGGCATCCGCGCGGTGACGCTGGCGGCGCTGGCGCCGCGCCCGGGCGAGCGGCTGTGGGATGTGGGCGCGGGCTCGGGCAGCATCAGCGTCCAGTGGTGTCTGAGCGGCATCGGTTGCAGCGCGGCCGCATTCGAGCGCGACGAACGCCGCCGCCACAACATCGCCTTCAACGCCGCGGCCTGCGGCGCCGCCATCGACGTTCACGGCGACGCTCCGGGCGCCTTCGGCGGGCTCGAGCCACCGTCGGCGATCTTCATCGGCGGCGGCCTCACCCAACCCGGCCTGCTCGACGCCTGCCTCGCCAGCCTGCCGGACGGCGGCCGCCTCGTCGCCAACGCGGTCACCGCGGAATCCGAAGCACTGCTGGCACAGTCGCATTCGCGTTTCGGGGGCCAGCTGAGACGCTTCCAGCACTACCACGGCGAGCCGCTCGGCGGCTTCACCGGATGGCGCCCACAGATGCCGGTCACCCAGTGGTCGGTGACCAAGTGACGGTGTATTTCATCGGCGCGGGCCCGGGCGCCGCCGACCTGATCACCGTCCGCGGCCAGCGGCTCCTCGAAAGGTGCCCGGTGTGCCTATACGCGGGATCGATCATGCCCGACGATCTTTTGGCGCTGTGCCCGCCCGGGGCGAAAGTCATTGACACCGGCCCGCTGACGCTCGAGCAGATCATCACCGAACTCGCGGACGCCGACGCCGCCGGCCACGACGTCGCGCGCCTGCATTCCGGTGACCCGTCGCTCTATAGCGCGCTGGCCGAACAATGCCGGCGGCTCGACACGCTGGGCATCGACTACGAAATCGTGCCCGGGGTGCCGTCTTTCGCCGCGGCGGCGGCCGCGCTCAAGCGCGAGCTCACGGTCCCCGGGGTCGCGCAGACGGTGACGCTGACCCGGGTCGCCACCCTGTCGACGGCCATGCCGCCCGGGGAAGACCTGGCCACCCTCGCCCGATCCGGCGCTACGCTGGTCCTGCACCTGGCCGCGGCGCAGATCGATGTCATCGTGCCGCAACTCCTCGACGGCGGGTATCGTCCCGAAACACCAGCCGCCGTCGTGGCTTTCGCGAGTTGGCCGGAAGAGGCAGTGCTGCGCGGCACGCTCGCCGACATCGCCGGGCAGACGCAACAGGCGGGTATCACCAAGACGGCGGTGATCATCGTCGGTGAAGTGCTGGCCGCCGAGGGATTCACCGACAGCTACCTGTATTCGGCCGGGCGGACACGGGGGAGCGGGCACTGATGCGAGTGCTGCTGCTCGGCGGCACGGCCGAAGGTCGCGCGCTGGCCAAAAACCTGCACCCGCGCATCGACATCGTCAGCTCCCTGGCCGGCCGGGTGCCGGACCCCGCCCTGCCGGTGGGCACGGTACGCATCGGCGGCTTCGGCGGCGTCGAGGGCCTCCGGCGCTGGCTGCTCGAGCAAGGCGTCGACGCCGTCATTGACGCGACCCATCCGTTCGCCGCGACCATGACCGCGCACGCCGCGCAAGCGTGCGGCGAGTTGCAGATTCCGCATCTGGTCCTGGCCCGCCCGGCGTGGGAGCCCGGCGATGCGATCATCGTGGAATCCGACACCAGGGCCGCCGAAACCGTTGCAAAGGAACGCTTCTCGCGGGTATTTCTCACCACCGGACGCTCGGGGACGAGGGCCTTCGCCGACAGCGACGCGTGGTTTCTGATCCGCGCGGTCACTGAACCCGACCCCGCGTCTTTGCCCCGCCATCACCAGCTGGTGCTCTCTCGCGGTCCGTACCACTACGACGGCGAGGTCGCGCTGTTGCGGGAGCACCGGATCGACGCGTTGGTCACCAAGAACAGCGGGGGAAACATGACTCGGGCGAAATTGGACGCCGCTGCGGCCCTGGGCATCCCGGTGGTGATGGTGGCGCGCCCGCCGCTTCCGGCCGGGGTGAGCGCCGTGGGCAGCGTCGAACAAGCCGCCGAATGGCTGGTGGGACTGGATTAGGCGGTCAGGTCGTCGCGCTCGGCGTCGGCGGCGAGCAGCGCGTCGCGGGCGCGGGCGACGCGGGATCGGATCGTGCCCACCGGGCAGCCGCACACCGCCGCCGCGTCGGCGTAAGGCAGCCCGAGCAATTGGGTGAGCAACAAGGCTTCTCGTTGCTCGGCGGTGAGGTTCGCGATCATCGTGGTGACCTCGACCAGGTCTTCGAATCCGCGCGCGTGACGGTCGCCGCGCAGTACGTGCTCCGGGTCGGCACCGAGCGCGGCGCGGGGACGCGACTGGACGTGGCGGATGTGATCGGCCACGACACGGCGCGCGATGGACAGCAGCCAGGTCCGGGCGCTCGAGCGCCCGGAGAATCGTTCGATGGCGCCGATCGCGCGCAGGAAGGTCTCCTGGGTCAGGTCGTCGGCGCTGCCCGCGTCCGACAGATATGCAACGAACCGCCACACGTCTTGCTGGGTAGCCTTGATGAAAGCCTCGAGCGCCCTGTCGTTCCCACGCGCGGCGGCCAACGCGAGATCGGTAACCTCGTCGTCGTTTGACGCGATCATGGCGAACCACCTTTGTGTCGCGGGCTCACCGAGTCTACGACGCTCTGTCGTAGCGGCGGTGGCGGGGTGGGAAGCCGATCGATTGATGGGCCACAGGTGACCGCGGCGTCGGGGGGCGGGGAACTCGCTGGGCCAGAACCCATGATCGGCCACCTCGGGCGCGCCTGCGCGATCCGACCTGATCCGTTCCCGCGCCACCAGTAACGCGAACGCGAGCCCCAACAGCAGGGGCATGTGACTGGCGATGCGCGTCGCGGTGACGTCGCCGGCGAAGGCGTCGACGACCACGTAACCCAGTAGCGCGACCGAATAGACGCCCGTAATCGCCGCCACCCCAATCGCGGTGACGGGCCAAACACCGGCGGCGACCATAGCCAGGCCCAGCGCCAGCAACCAGGCGGTGGACTCGTGCATCAAATGTTCTCCGGACATGGCGCCGTGCATGTGGCTCGACACCATCCCGAAATCGATGCCGCTGATTTGCGCGGCGGCGATCGCCACCTGGAAGAGACCGACTCCGATCAGGCCCCACCGCCGGTAGTGCTTGCGCAGCCAACGCATCCTGCGCTGGCGCCCGGAGGATTCCTCGCCGATGCTCGCCATGATCTTCGCGACCAGGTCGGGCCCCTCGCCCGGCTCAACGGTGGCCAGCCGGCGGGTCTGGGCCGCGGCGTCGATGAGCCAGGAGCGGCACCGCCGGCACGATTCGAGATGAGCGTCGACCTGCTGCGCGAGCACCTGGGGACGTTCGCCGTCCAGTCGAGCCGAAAGCGCCTCACGCGCCGCGTCACACCGCATCCCTGCATCGTTGCGCATGCCCGGTCCGGGTGCAAAGAGCGTTCGAAACGGCCGGCGGGAACTAATCCGCCCGGGAAACCGACCACTGAACATCAGCAGCCCACCCCCGACATCCACCAAAGAGGTATTCGTGTTCGTGCCCGAAGGCCCCCGACGATGACCGCCCCGATCTGGATCGCCTTCCCTCCGGAAGTGCACTCGACCCTGCTCAGCAGCGGTCCCGGACCCGGATCGCTGCTCGCCGCCGCCGCGACGTGGTCGTCGATGAGTGGCCAATACGCCGACGCCGCAGCGGAACTCGGTGGGCTGTTGGGCGCCGTGCAGGGCGGTGCATGGGAGGGGCCCAGCGCCGAACAGTACGTCGCGGCACATGGGCCGTACCTGGCTTGGCTGGAGGAGAGCTCGGCCAAGAGCGCGACCGCGGCCGCACTGCACGAAACCGCGGCCGGCGCTTACACCACGGCGCTGGCCGCCATGCCGACGATGCCCGAGCTCGCGGCGAACCATGCGACCCACGCGGCGCTGGTCGCGACCAACTTCTTCGGCATCAATACCGTTCCGATCGCCGTGAACGAGGCCGACTACGCGCGCATGTGGGTGCAGGCCGCCACCACGATGACCACCTATCAGGTGGTGGCGGAATCCGCCCTCGCGGCGGTTCCGGCGACCACGCCCGCGCCGCCGATCGTCACCCCGGGCGCGGAGGCCAGCGTCGCGACCGCGCAAGCCGCCCAGCAGCAAGCCACTCAGAGCTATCCGTCCTGGCAGGACCAGCTCACGGCCTGGCTGCAGCAGTACACCAAGAATTTCGCCTGGCCGGTGTCCAAAGACCTCAACCCCGGGGGCTGGCCGTTCCCGCCGGTGCCGTTCGTCAACGGCCTCGCCTCGTTCTTCGGTCAGCTGGGATTCTCGCCGGCCCTCTCCAGTGCGCTCGGATGGGCGATCTTCCACACGCTGATGATCTTCTGGCCGTTCATGCAGGCCGCCATCCAGATGGCCGTCGTGCTCGCACCGATGATCGTTTCGGTCCTGGGTGCCGCCGCGGCCGGCGGCGCGGCGGTGGCGGTCACCGCGGTGAGCGTCGCGACGCCGCTCGCGGTCACCGCGCCGCTGCCGGCGCCCGCGTCCGCCCCGGCGCCGATGGCGTCCGCGGCGCCCCCCACCGTCGGCACCGCTCCGGCGAGCGTGAGCAATGCCCCGACGGCGTCCAGCGCTCCCGCGTCGACCGTGGCCACCCCCGCCGGGGGCGGGCCGGCCGGCGGCGGACCGGGCCCCGGTTTCAGTCCGACCGCCACGGACGGCATCGGCGCGGGCATGTCCGACGCCCTCTACGCCGCGGCGCTGTCGGGGCTGGCGGCGCGCGGCACCGCCAGCGGCCGGGCCCGGCGGAAGTCTGAGGAACCGGCGCCCGACGACGTCGACGCGCCCGCTGCGGCCGCGGCGGCCGCAGCGGCCAGGAAGAAGGCCCGGGCGCGCCGGCGCCGCGCCGGTACCGCCACCGACCGCGCCTACCGCTACGAATTCCTGGACCTCGACCAGGACGCGGGCGCCGACGAGGAAGACTGGGCCACGGTGGGTGCCTCGGATCAGGGCGGGGGCCCGCTCGGATTCGCCGGGGCCGCAACCAGATCCGGTGTCAGCCAGCCGGCCGGGTTGGCCACGCTGACCCGTGGCGGGTTGGGTGACGGCCCCGCCGTGCCGATGATGCCCAGCAGCTGGGACGGCGACGCCTAGCCGAGGGGGTAGCGCCGGGGCGTGAACACCCGGTCGCCGGAATCGCCCGGGTACCACTGGGTTTGCGAGGAACCGACGATCAGCAAGCAGCGCATGTCCACCTCGGCGGGATCCAGGTCGGCCAGCCGCACCACACGCACGTCCTCGTCGGGGCCGGAAACGTTGCGGCCGATCACCACCGGCGTCCCGGGTTCGCGGTGTTCCAAGAGGAGGTCCCGCATCGCGGCGACCTGCCACGTCCGGGTCTTGGAGGCCGGGTTGTAGATGGCCAGTACGAGGTCGGCGGCGGCCGCCGCCGACAACCGCCGGGCGATGATCTCCCACGGCTTGAGCCGGTCGGACAGCGAGATCACCGCGTAGTCGTGGCCCAGCGGAGCACCGACCCGGCTGGCGACGGCCTGGGCGGCGGTCATCGCCGGAATGACCCGCACCCGCACTCCCGGCCACTCCTTGGCCTCTTCCAACACGGCGGTCGCCATGGCGAAGACCCCGGGATCGCCCGACGACACCACCGCGACGGAGCGCCCTTGCTCGGCCAACGCGCAGGCCAGTCGGGCGCGCGCGGGTTCGTCGGTGTTGTCGCTGGGATGACGCCGCTGGCCGTCGCGCAGCGGGACGCGGTCCAGGTAGCCGCCGTAGCCGATCAGGTCGGTGGCGGCGGCCAGCTCGCGCCGGCTCTGCGGCGTCATCCAGTCGGCGTCGCCGGGTCCCAGACCCACCACCGCGACCGCGCCGGCCGGGGAGGGCTGCCGTCGGCGCCGCCCACCGGGCAGCATGGCCAGCGAGAAGTACGGCACGCCCGCCTCGTCGACCTCGGCGGCGGGCAGGATGCGCTGCCCCGCGGTACTGGCACGTTCGACGTAATACGCGTCGTCGAGCTGCCCGGACGCTGAAAGCGCTTCGCGCACGGCATGATACGAGCGACCGAGTTTCAGCACCACGGCGGCGTCGGCGTCGGCGAGGCGGCGGGTCAGCTCCGCGACCGGCAGGGTACCGGGCAGCACCGACAGCACCTCGTCACCGGCGACCAACGGGGTCGCGATGGCCGCGGAGGCGGCGCTCACCGACGTCACACCCGGCACGATGACGGCGTCGAACCGCTCGGTCAGCCGGGTGTGCAGATGCATGTACGAGCTGTAGAACAGCGGGTCACCCTCCGCGAGCAGCGCCACATTGCGGCCGGCGTCGAGGTGGGCGGCGATGCGGGCGGCGGCTTCGACGTAGAAGTCCTCCAGCGCACCGGCGTAGCCGCCGGGATGGTCGGTCACCTCGGTGGTCACCGGGTAGATCAGGTGCTCCTCGATCTGGCCGGGCCGCAGGTAGGGCTCGGCGATGCCGCGCGCGATGCTGCGGCCGTGGCGGGCGCTGTGGTAGGCCACCACATCGGCCTCGCCGATCACCCGGGCCGCCTTGACGGTGACCAGCTCCGGGTCCCCGGGTCCCAGCCCGACGCCCCAGAGCGTGCCTCTCCGGTTGGCCTGGTCGGTCATTCGCGATCGCTCGCGATCGCGTTGACGGCGGCGGCGGCCATGGCGCTGCCGCCGCGACGGCCCCGCACCACCAGATACGACATGCCGCGCGGGCGGTCGATGAGCTCCTGCTTGGACTGTGCCGACCCGACGAATCCCACCGGGCCGCCCAGCACACCGGCCGGCGGGGAAACTCCTTCGTCGACCAGCTCGAGCAGCCGGAACAGGGCGGTTGGCGCGTTGCCGATCGCCAGCACGGCGCCCGGCAGCCGGTCGGCCCACAGCTCCACCCCGGCGGCCGACCGAGTGGTGCGCCGGCGCGCCGCCAGCTCCGGGGCGCGCGGGTCGGCCACCAGCGACACCACTTCGTTGCCGGCCGGCAGCCGCGCACCGGTGATCCCGGCCGCCACCATCGACGAGTCGCACAGCACCGGGGCGCCGTCTCGCAGGGCTGCGCCGACGCGGGCGACGACATCGTCGGTGAATGCCACGTGCTCGGCGACGTCGACCTGCCCGCAGGTGTGGATCAACCGGACCACGACGCGCGCGACGTCGTCCGGGAACCGGGCCAGGTCGGCTTCGGCGCGGATGGTCGCGAACGACTGGCGGTAGATCTCCGCCGCGTCGCGGATGTAGTCGAGCACCCGCCCACTTTAAGGCTCGTCAGGCTTGCCGCCCGCTGCGCCCGGTTACAGCCGCCGGTAGCCGTCCGCCGTGGCGATCAGCACCTCACCGGCGAGCGGGCTGCCGCAGGCGCGGTCGCAACCGACGAAGTGACGATGCACTCCCGAATCCTCGTCCAGCGCCCGGGCGGCGTCGGTCCGAACGTCGGCGGCCGAGTGCGCGCACCCGGGGCTTCCGGTGCAGGCGCTGACGTTGAGCCAGGGCGAGTTCTCGTCGAACACCAGACCCAACGGTGCCAGCACCCGCAGCGCGACGTCCGCGACGGCCTCGTCGAGATCGCACACCAGCACCGACCGCCACGGGGTGATCACCACCGGCGCCTCGATCGCCGCGAGGTACTCCGCGACGCGGGCGGGCAGCACCCCCAGCGGCACGGCGGCGCCGAGCGCCACTCGGCCGTCTTCCTGGTCGATCCAGCCCACCGGGGGCCTGGTGACCGCGGCAAAGGGGGTGGTGTCGAGCTCGGCGCCGGGCAGCAGGCTGGCGATATCATCCAATTCCTTGACGCGCCAAGCGGTTCCATGCGTGGCCACAAATCGCGTCGCGATGATGACCAGCGTCTCGATCACCCCGCCGGCGCTCAGCCGGACACCGGTGTCGCGCCCGGCCAACAGCAGCGCGTAGCCGTCGGGAAACGCGTGCACGCCGACGTCGGCGCACAGGCCCGATACGTCGGCGCGCCCGTCGTCAAGCCCGAACCAGAACCGGCCGCCGAGCCCGGCGAGGCTGGGCTCCGCGCAGATCGCCGCGTCCAGCTCGGAGACCCACGGCCGGACATCGGCGTTGCCGCCGGCCCGGCCGGACAGCGGCGACGCGACGATGTTGCGGACTCGCTCATGGGTCGCGGACGGCAACAGCCCGGCATCGAGGATCGCCGCGGCCGCCGCCGGCACGTCGGTGATGCCGCGCACCTGCACGTTGGCGCGCGCGGTGAGCTCCAACGTCGCCGAGCCATATGTGCTCGCCACGTGCGAGAGCGCCGCCAGCTGAGCGGCCGTCAGCATGCCGCCGGGCAGCCGGATCCGCGCCAGGGCGCCGTCGGCCGCCCGGTGCACCTGCAGCGCGCCCGGGCAGGCGTCGGTGTCACGCGTCCTGGCCACCCGTCCACCGTACGGCCCGAGTGACTGGGCGTCGGCTCGGCAGGGAAGGAATGGAGGATTTCGAAGTTTGCCCGTCGCCCGGTGCGCTGGCGGTAGCGTGTGTTCAAACATTTGGTCCGAGAGGTTCGGCGCTGTGGTGCGAACTCAGCGGGGGGCGAATTGGCCGGTCGTCGCCCGCGACGCCGAGCTTGATCAGGCGTGGGCGGCCCTCGAGGCCGGTGCCCAGGGTCGAGGGGTCGCCCTGCTGGGCGAGAGCGGCGTCGGGAAATCGACGCTTGCGCGGACTCTCGCCGAGTGCTTGGGCTCGCGGGGACACGCGGTGCGGTTCGTGCTCGGCACCGAGACCGGCCGGGCGATACCGCTTGGTGCGTTCTATCGGTCCCTGACCGTGGATGCGACGCATGAACCGGCCGTGATGCTGGCCTGTGCGCACCGAACGCTGGAAAGGGTCAAGAATCTGCTCCTCGTCGTCGACGACGCGCAACTGCTTGATCCGCTGTCGACGACGCTGGTGCACCAGCTGGCCGTCGGCGGCCGAACCCGGCTGATCGTGGTGGTTCGCACCGGGGAGTCGTTGCCCGATACGGTGACGTCGCTGTGGAAAGAACAGCTGGTGCTACCGCTGGCCATCAGGCCGTTTACCCGGGAACAAGTCGGAGAGCTCGCCCGGAAAGTCCTGGGCGACGCAGTGGACAGGCGACTGGTTGACGAGCTGCACCGCCGAACCGCAGGCAACCTGTTGCTGCTCCGCGGCCTGCTGGGCGCCGGCCAAGAGAGCGGTGTGCTGGCGCACACGGGGACGGGCTGGCAGTTGCATGGTTCCCTGCGTGGCGACGACGAGCTCTACGACCTGTTGGAATTTCGGCTGCGATCGTTGGCGCCCGACGAGCTAGCGGTCATCGAGGTGATCGCCACCGCGGAAGTCTTGGACTGGTCCGTCTTGCAATCGGTATGCAACGTCGACGCCGTCTCGCGCCTCGAGCGCCGGGGCCTGATCCAGCTCGTCGCCAACGGGGCGCAGACCGTTGCGCGCCTGAACCACCCCGTCATTGGTGAAGCGGCGCTTCAGCGCGCCGGGGTTGCGCGGGCGCGTCAACTCAACACTCTGCTGGCTCAACAACTCGAACGGCATTCCGGGGATGTGCCGGTCATCGATGTGCGAACCCGGATACAGCGGGCCCAGTTCATGATGCGGAGCGACCTGCAGCCGGACCTCGAGGAGATCATCGACGCGGCGGCGAGCGCGGTCGCCATGTCGAACGTCGCATTCGGAGAGACGTTGGCCCGCTTCGCGTTCGAGCGCGGCGGCGGCCTGCCGGCGGCGATCGTGCTGGCGGAGGCGTTGAGTTGGCAGGGACGCGGCGACGAGGCCGAAGAGGTGTTGGGAGCGTTTGATCCGGACGGCACCGACGAGCTGCTGATGGTGCGATGGGGTTGTCAGCGCGCGGCGAATCTGTTCTGGGACTGCGGGCGGGTCGACTTGGCGCGCTCGGTGCTCGCAAACGTGAATGACCGCGTTGATTCGGAGGCCATGCTCGGTTTGGCGTTGGCCATGCAGGCATCTTTCGCGTTCTTCTGCGGCGACGTGCCCGAGGCGATTTCGACGGGGCTGCCCTTGTGCGAGTCGGGGGTGCGGTCGCGCGAAGCGGTATTGGCAGCCATGTCCACCGCCTGGGCGTTGGCGTTGGCCGGACGTTTCTCGGACTCTCATCGCATCGCCGATCAAGGCTTCCGGACCGCCGAGTTCGGCGAGTCCGGGCCCCAACGATTCGCGATCGGACTGGCCGAAGTCATGGCCTTCACGGCCGCCGGTGATCTGGGTGCGGCCGACCTGGTGCCGCAACGCTATGCGGCCCTGACGGCGGGCGTGCGCGAGGCCAAGGCAACCGTGAAAGCGGTTGTCGGGCTGGCGAAGTTTGCGCGCGGTGCGCTGGGTGCCGCCGGCGAGGCACTGCATGATTCGCTGGGAGCGATGCGGACCGGGTTTCCGTCCGGCTGGTTGATGCTGGTTTCGGCGCTGTTGGCACAACTGGAAGCCGGACAAGGGCATTCCGAGCTGGCGGCTGCTGCCCTGAAGATCGCCGAAGACGCCAATGGACCGCAAGTCGCGGTCTTCCTGCCCGAACTCGAGCTCGCCCGCGCATGGTCGCGGGCCTCCGCTGGCCAGACGAGTTCCGCCCGGCGGCATGCGATACGCGCGGCGGAGATCGCAAAAAAGTCCGGGATGTGCGCCGTCGAGATCCGGGCGCTCCACACCGCCGTCCGATTCGGCGATCGTTCGCACGCGGCCCGGTTGGGTGAGCTTGCCCGCATCCTCGGTGCTCCGCTTCCCGACGCGATGGCGGCGCATGCGCGCGCCCTTGTCGACCACGACGCCAATCTGCTCGACGAGGCAGCCGAACGGTTTTCGGTCATCGGGGCTATGGCGCTGGCCGCGGACGCGGCGGCTCAGGCCGCCGGGGAGCACGCGCGGGCGGGCGAGCGGGCCAAAGGGCTGGAATCGTCGGCACGGGCGCGCTGGCTGGCGGGCAAGTTCGGCCTGCACTCGCCGGCGATTGACGCAGCCACCCAGCCGTTACCAATCACCGACCGCGAACGCGAGGTCGCGGCGATGGTCGCGGCAGGGCTGTCCAACCGCGAGATCGCGGATCGGCTATCGCTCTCGGGCCGCACGGTAGACGGACATCTGTATCGGATCTTTGCCAAACTCGACATCCGGAGCCGCGACGAGCTTGCTCGCCTCATGAGGGCGGTCGAGCCCGGCGCATGACGGGCGCGGCCGTCGTCGCCTTCGGGCCGAGCCTAGGCGCCCGAAAATCGAGTAGCCGCCTACTCTAGGTCGCGACGCGCACTCTGCCGGACACTTCGAGCGGTCTCTCTCCGCCGGGGTGAAAGGGGTCCGCCATGGCAGGGCGCGGCGATCATGCGGTGGTTCTCGGTGCGAGCATGGGCGGCCTGCTGGCCGCCCGTGTGCTCGCCGACTTCTACGACCGGGTGACGGTGGTCGAACGCGATCGCTTGCCCGTCGAGCCCGTCAACAGGCGGGGCGTGCCGCAGGGCAGGATCATCCACGTCGCCCTCGCGCGGTGCACGCGGGTGCTCGACGAGCTGTTTCCGGGGTTCGTGGACGAACTCAAGGCAGCGGGCATCGCCAGCTGGGAAGACGGCGATCTATCGAAGCTCTGGGTCTCCGTGGGCGGACATCAGATGGTGCGCTGCGGCCGGGCCCCGAACGCACCGGTGATCTTGTTTCCGAGCCGGCCAGTCCTCGAATGGCATGTGCGCCGACGGATCCGGGCGATCAGCAACGTGACGTTCCTCGAAGGCCACGATGTGGTCGGGCTGACGGCCACGCCGGACGGGACTCGCGTCACGGGCGCGACGGTGGTCGATCGCGCCGGCGACCGCGAGAGGACGCTGACCGCCGATCTCGTCGTCGACGCGACGGGCCGCGGATCCCGAACGCCGGTGTTCCTGCAAGATCTCGGCTACGGCCGTCCCCGCGAGGACGAGCTGACGGTGCAGCTCGCGTACGCCTGTCAATTGCTGCGCATCGCGCCGGGCGCCGTCACGGAGCACATGATTGCTTTGTTCCCCCAGCCGGGACGGCCGAAGATGTTCGCGCTGGTCGGGTACGAGAACGACACCTGGATGTTCGCGGTCGGCACGCTGGCCGGGGTGGAGCCGCCGAGCCGGCGCGTTGACATGCTGCGGTTCGCGGCCGATTTCGCTCCTCCGCACGTGCTCGAAGCGATTCGGACGGCCGAGCCGTTGAGCGAAGTGGTGCATCACCGAGTTCCGTCGAACCGGTGGCGGCGCTACGACAAGATGCGCCGGACACCCGACGGCCTGCTGGTCACCGGGGACGCGGTGTGCAGCTTCAATCCCATCTACGGGCAAGGCATGACAGTGGCCGCGATCGAGGCGACCGTCCTGCGGGATGCTCTGCGCCGCGGGAATCACGGCCTGAACCGACGGTTCTTTCGCGCGTCCGCGCGCAATGTCCGAGTTGCCTGGCAGACCGCGGTCGGCTCCGATTTGGCCCTGCCGGAAGTGGCTGGCCGGCGCCCGATCTCGATGAGAATCAGCAACGCCCTGCTGGAGCCGGTGATGAGAGCCACCGAAACCGACCCCATCGTCGCGGGACAGTTCGCGAGGGTCACCGGAATGCTCGACTCACCCGGCCGGCTACTGCGCCCGCACATCCTGCTTCGTGTCATGCGCGTGATGCGCCGCCGGCCCGGCGACCGACGGTTCGGTCGAAGTGCGCCGGCGGATCGCGACGGAAGCCGTCCCGAGGCCGGCGGCGTGCCGGCAATCAACAACGGATGGAAGGGAATTCACATGTCGGATCAGAACATCGAGGCGACCAAGAAGGGCTATGACGCGTTCGGTGCAGGCGACCTCCAAGCCGCCTTGAGCGTCTTCGACGACGCCGCCGAGTGGACGGTCAACGGCGACAGCACGATAGGTGGTACACACCGGGGCAAAGCCGAATTCACCGAAATGCTCATGCGCATGGCGGAGAAATCGGCGAGGGTCGAGCCAATGCGTTATCTCGCTGTCGGCGATGACGTCGTGGTGCTGACGAACATCCAGATCGGTGGCCACACCTATCACGAGGCCGACGTCTACACGTTCGCCAACGGCAAGATCGTCCAAGCGCAGTCGTTTGGCGACACCGCCGCACAAGAGCGCATTTTCGGCTCGAGGCACGCGGTGGCCACCTAGGGGGCGAAATGCCTGTTACGCCGATTCGGTCGGCATAACAGGCATTCCCTGCGCAAGCGGTGAGTAGCAGCAGCACAGACGGCGGCCGCTGAGGGGTTGCCGGGGTGTGTCGTGACGCCGGATACCTGACGCCGCTGGTTAAGACCGGGTCAACCCGGGCACGCCCCTGCGGTGCGGACGCTGAAGTACGCCCCGGGACGTCTCGTGGATATTTACGGCGATGCGACGCAACCCACCGTCCTGGTGTGGCACGGCATGCAGACCGACGCCCGCGCCGCTCTTCGCCCGCTCGCCGGCATGCTCGCCGACCATGGTTTCTCGGCGGTGGTGCCGGACTGGAACTCCCACGCCGACGACGGCGGCCGCGCGGACCTGCTGGGATCGCTGGATTTCGCACGCGATTTCGCGGGTCCGGGCAACCCCATCGTCCTCGTCGGGTGGTCGATGGGAGGTGCGGCTGCGGCAGCAGTCGCACTCAGCGGCGACGCGCAACTGGCGCACACCGTCTGCTTGGCGGGCGCTTTCATGGTCCCCGACCCGATTTTCGGTCGACGTGTCACCGAGCATCTCCCGGCGCAGCGCATCGGCACGCCGTTCCTGCTGCTGCACGGCCTGGCCGATGACGCCGTCCCCGTCACGGCGAGCAGGGAGTTCGCCGCGGCCCTCGACCGAGTCGGCTGGCCGGTCGAATTGGTGGAGCTAACGGCCGATCACGGCTCCATCGCCGGCGCCTACTACGACCGGATCGCGGATCGCTACGAGCCGGGGGAGAGTGCGGAGGCGTTGCGGGTGGCCGGAGAGGTCGCCGCCCGTGTCGCGGCGACCCTGCTGTACGAATGAGGGGTGGCTGAGCCGACCATCCTGCTGCTGTCGACATCCGACACGGACCTGATCAGCGCCCGTGCCAGCGGCAAGAACTATCGGTGGGCCAACCCGTCGCGCTTGGACGAAAGCGTGGAGGCACCTCCCGCTTGCGGGGGACTGCCCGACGTGCTGGCCGAGCTGTTGGAGGATGCCGCGATCGTCGTGGTGCGGATCCTCGGCGGCTACCGCGCATGGCAGAGCGGCATCGACATGGTGCTCGCCAGCGGCGTGCCGACGGTGTTGGTCAGCGGCGAGCAGGCCGCCGACGCCGAGTTGACCGGCCTGTCCACGCTGGCGGCCGGCATCGCGGTTCAGTCGCACATCTACCTGGCGCACGGCGGCGTGGAGAACCTGCGCCAGTTGCACGCCTTCCTGTCCGACACCGTGCTGATGACCGGGTTCGGCTTCGGCCCGCCGGTGGTCACACCGACCTGGGGCGAGCTGGAGCGACCCACCACCGACGCCGACGGCCCAACGATCGCCGTCCTGTATTACCGCGCGCAGCAACTGGCGGGCAACACCGGCTACGTCGAGGCGCTGTGCCGGGCCATCGAGGACGCCGGCGGGCGGCCGGTGCCGGTCTACTGTGCATCGCTGCGGACCGCCGAACCCGAACTGCTGCAACGGCTGGGCGACGCCGACGCCATGGTGGTCACCGTCCTGGCCGCCGGGGGACTGAAGCCGGCCGCGGTGTCCGCCGGCGGCGATGACGACAGCTGGAACGTCGAACACCTGGCGGCCCTTGACATTCCGATCCTGCAAGGATTGTGCCTGACCAGCTCTCGGGCCCAGTGGAGCGCAAACGACGACGGGCTGAGCCCGCTCGACGTCGCCACCCAGGTGGCGGTGCCCGAGTTCGACGGCCGCATCATCACGGTCCCGTTCTCCTTCAAGGAGATCGACGACGACGGGTTGATCGCCTACGTCGCCGACCCGGAACGATGCGCCCGGGTCGCGGGCCTGGCGGTCCGGCACGCCCGGCTGCGGCACGTCGCCCCGGCCGACAAGCGGGTGGCCCTGGTGTTCTCGGCCTACCCGACCAAGCACGCCCGCATCGGCAACGCGGTGGGCCTGGACACCCCGGCCAGCGCGGTCGCGCTGCTGCGGGCCATGCGCGAGCGCGGCTATCAGGTGGGTGAGCTGCCCGGGGTTGAGGCCGACGACGGTGACGCCCTGATCCACGCGTTGATCGAACGTGGCGGCCAGGACCCCGATTGGCTCACCGACGGGCAGCTGGCCGGCAATCCAATCCGGTTGTCCGCCAAGGACTACCGCGACTGGTTCGAAACCCTGCCCGCCGAGCTGACGGACGCGGTTACCCGGCACTGGGGCCCGCCGCCCGGCGACCTTTTTGTGGATCGCACAGGAGACCCCGACGGCGAAATCGTCATCGCCGCCATGCAGGCGGGCAACCTGGTGCTGATGGTGCAGCCACCCAGGGGTTTCGGCGAGAACCCGGTGGCGATCTACCACGACCCGGACCTGCCGCCCAGCCACCACTACCTGGCCGCCTACCACTGGCTGGACACCGGTTTCGGCTCGCACGCGATAGTGCACCTGGGCAAGCACGGCAATCTGGAGTGGCTGCCCGGCAAGACGCTGGGCATGTCGGCGGCCTGCGGATCGGACGCCGCGCTGGGCGACCTGCCCCTGATCTACCCCTTCCTGGTCAACGACCCGGGCGAGGGCACCCAAGCCAAGCGGCGCGCGCACGCGGTGCTCGTCGACCACCTCATCCCGCCGATGGCGCGCGCCGAAACCTACGGCGACATCGCCCGCCTGGAGCAGCTGCTCGACGAGCACGCCAACGTCGCCGCGCTGGACCCCGGCAAGCTGCCCGCCATCCGACAACAGATCTGGACGCTGATCCGGGCCGCCAAGATGGACCACGACCTCGGGCTGACGGAGCGGCCCCCGGAGGACTCCTTCGACGACATGCTGCTGCACGTCGACGGCTGGCTCTGCGAGATCAAGGACGTGCAGATTCGCGACGGCCTGCACATCCTGGGCCAAAAGCCCTCGGGGGAAACCGAACTCGACTTGGTGCTGGCGATACTGCGGGCCCGCCAGCTGTTCGGCGGCGAGCATGCCATTCCGGGCCTGCGGCAGGCGCTGGGCCTGGCCGAGGACGGCACCGACGAGCGGTCGGCGGTCGACCGGACCGAGGCCGCCGCCCGCGAACTCGTCGCCACGCTCCAGGCCAGCAGCTGGGATCCCGACGCCGCCGAACGGATCACCGAGAATCCCGACGTGGCAAAGGTCTTGCGGTTTGCGGCCACCGAGGTGGTGCCCCGGCTCGCCGGCACCGCCGCCGAAATCGACCAGGTACTCAACGCGTTGGACGGCCACTTCATCGCGGCCGGCCCGTCGGGATCGCCGCTGCGCGGCCTGGTGAACGTGCTGCCCACCGGCCGCAACTTCTACTCCGTGGATCCCAAGGCGGTGCCGTCGCGGTTGGCGTGGGAAGCCGGGGTGGCCCTGGCGGATTCGCTGGTGGCCCGCTACCGCAACGACCACGGGCAGTGGCCGCAATCGGTCGGGCTGTCGGTGTGGGGCACCTCGGCGATGCGCACTGCCGGCGACGACATCGCCGAAGTGCTTGCGCTGCTCGGTGTTCGGCCCGTCTGGGACGACGCGTCGCGGCGCGTCGTCGGCCTCACGCCGATCCCGCCGGCCGAGCTGGGCCGCCCCCGCATCGACGTCACCGTGCGGATCTCGGGCTTCTTCCGGGACGCCTTCCCGCACGTGGTGACGATGCTCGACGACGCGGTGCGGCTGGTCGCCGGCCTCGACGAGTCCGCCGACGACAACTACGTGCGCGCCCACGCCCAGGCGGACCTGGCCCAGCACGGCGACCAAAGACGAGCCACCACAAGGATTTTCGGGTCCAAGCCGGGCACCTACGGCGCCGGTCTGCTGCAGCTGATCGACAGCCGCAACTGGCGCGACGATGCCGACCTGGCGCAGGTGTACACCGCGTGGGGCGGCTTCGCCTACGGCCGCGACCTGGACGGCCGCGAGGCGGTCGACGACATGAACCGCCAGTACCGGCGCATCGCGGTGGCCGCCAAGAACACCGACACCCGCGAACACGACATCGCCGATTCCGACGACTACTTCCAATATCACGGCGGCATGGTGGCGACGGTCCGGGCGTTGACCGGCCAGGCCCCGGCCGCTTATATCGGCGACAACACCCGGCCCGACGCGATCCGCACCCGCACGCTGTCGGAGGAGACCACGCGCGTGTTTCGAGCCCGCGTCGTCAACCCGCGCTGGATGGCGGCGATGCGCCGGCACGGCTACAAGGGCGCGTTCGAGATGGCGGCGACCGTGGACTACCTCTTCGGCTATGACGCGACCGCCGGGGTGATGGCCGACTGGATGTACGAACAGCTCACCGAGCGCTACGTGCTGGATGCGGAGAACCGCAAGTTCATGGCCGAATCCAACCCCTGGGCGCTACACGGGATGGCGGAACGGCTGCTGGAGGCCGCAGGCCGCGGTATGTGGGAACAGCCGCAGCCGGAGACGATCGACGGGCTGCGCCAGGCGCTGTTGGAAACCGAGGGCGACCTGGAGGGCTGACCGGCGTAGGTTGTTACCGTGACACCGAACTTCGCCGATCTCGCCAAGGCGCAATACATCCTGCTGACCACCTTCACCAAGGACGGCAAGCCCAAGCCGACGCCGATCTGGGCGGCTTTGGACACGGAAAGCGGGGACCGGCTTCTGGTCATTACCCAGGAAAAGTCGTGGAAGGTCAAGCGGATCCGCAACACCTCGCGCGTCACCCTGGCCACCTGCACAATGCAGGGCAAACCGACCAGCGAGGCCGTCGACGGCACCGCCGCCATCCTCGACGCCTCGCACACCCCCGCCGTTTACGACGCGATCGGGAAGCGGTACGGCATCGTGGGCAAGGTGTTCAACTTCTTCAGCAAGCTGCGCGGTGGCATGGAGAACAACGTCGGGCTCGAGCTCAGGCTGGCGCCGGCCTGACCCGGGGGGCACGCGGACGTCAGCGACGGCGCTCTCGCCAAAGTTGTTATGCCCGAAGGCCTTACGTCCCGGCCAGATGTTCGCCGAAGAACGCGAAGACCCGGCCCCACGCGTCCTCGGTGGCGGCGCGGTCGTAGCCGAATCCGGTGATCCTCAGCAGGGGCTGGGCGGGCAGTTCGTTGGCGAAGCTGTGTCCGACTCCGGGGTAGACCTTGACGTCGGCGGTGATGTTCTTGCGGGCGATGGTATCGCGCAGTTTCTCGGGCGCGCCCCGGCCCAGCGGGTCACGGGCGCCGAAACTGGCCACGATCGGGCACGCCCCTTCGAGGGTCTTGTCGAGGTTGCGGGGCAGGGGAGCGCCGTAGAACGGAGCGGAGGCACCGAAACCCTTGGGCGACATCACAAGTGCGAACTGGCCGCCCATACAGAAGCCCGCGACGCCGACCTGCCCGGAACATTCCGGCATGGATTTCAGGTGATCGCGGGCGGCCAGGATGTCGTCGAGTGCGCGGCCCCGCTGCGTCTGCAGCTCCTTCATGACCCGGGTGATACAGCGGATGCGCCCGCCCCGCGCGTACATGTTCGGCGTGATCGCCACATAGCCGGCTTTGGCGATGCGCTTGTTCGTCGACTCCTTGTCCCTGCCGTAGCCGAACAGGTCGTGGATCACCACCACGCCGGGCCGCGGGCCCTCACCGGTGGGGAGGTCGAGCAGCGCGTCGATCGGTCCGTCGGGGGTATCGATCTCAATCGTCGTCATGTCGTCATCTAACTGCAATCGCCCCGGAGACCACCATGGGAACTTCGGCTCGGCCGGCGCACGTTGGCCAGACATGTTGTCACGGCTGTTTCTGGTCTACGCCGTCGTGGAGCTGGCGGCGATCACCGCCCTGGTTGCGACGATCGGGTGGGGTTGGACGCTGCTGGCGCTGGCGGGCAGCCTCCTGCTCGGCTGGGGGCTCTTGTTGCCGATGTCGGGCTCGCACCTGCTCCGCCAGCTCGGGCACCTGCGGTCCGGCCTCGCCGAGCGGCGTACGGCGGTGCGGGACGGGACGTTGGTCACGCTGGGCGCCCTGCTCGTCGTGATACCCGGGCCGGTCACCACGGTGTTGGGACTCCTGCTGCTGGTGCGGCCCGTCCGGTCGGCCGTCGGCCCGGGGCTGGCCGCGCTCGCCATGCGCGGCCTGCGGCGGCGGATGCCGTTGCTCGCCGAGACGGCGCTGTTCGGCGCCGGCGTGCCCCGCGGTGGCGCGGCCCCGGGTGACGGCTACCTCGGCGGGTACATCGAGGGCGAGGTCGTAGACGTCCGGGACATCCGGCCGCCCGCCCTGCCGAACGAGCCGGTGCGCGGCGGATACCCCGGGCGGCCCGCCTGGGACTGAACACCGGCCGCCGGCACACGTAGTTTTGCCCTGTGAGCGAGACGTCCACCAGGCTGCTGGTCAACGGCCGGGTGTATAGCCCGACCCATCCCGACGCCACCGCCATGGCGGTGCGGGGTGACGTCGTCGCGTGGCTGGGCGGCGATGACGTCGGCCGCAGCCTGTTTCCCGGCGCCGACATCGAGGACTTGGACGGCGCTTTCGTAGCGCCGGGGTTCGTCGACAGCCACATCCATCTGACCGCGACCGGCCTGACGCTCAGCGGACTGGACCTGCGAGCGGCGCGCTCGCGGGAGCACTGCATCCAGATGATCGCCGACTATGCGGCCGCCCACCCGGGTCGGCCCGTGTGGGGGCACGGCTGGGACGAGTCGTCGTGGCCGGAGAACAGCCCGCCGGACACCGCCGACCTCGACGCCGTCCTCGGTGCTCGGCCGGCCTATCTGACCAGAGTCGACGTCCACTCCGCGCTCGCCTCCACCGCGTTGCGCCGGCTGGCCGCGGACTTACCGGCGGCGGCGGGATTCGCCCTCGACCGGCCGCTCACCGGCGACGCCCACCACCTGGTCCGCGCCGTCGCCCGCGGCCTGCTGACGCCCGACCAGCTGACCGAGGCCCGGACGGCCGCCCTTTCGGCCGCTGCGGCGGCCGGCATCGTCGCGGTGCACGAATGCGCCGGGCCCGAGATCGGTGGCCTGGACGACTGGCTGCAGCTGCGGTCCCTCGATGACGGCGTCGAGGTGATCGGCTACTGGGGCGAGGCGGTCAGCACGCCCGCGCGGGCGCGCGCGCTCATCGAGCAGACCGGAGCCCGTGGGCTGGCCGGTGACCTGTTCGTCGACGGCGCGCTGGGGTCACGCACCGCCTGGCTGCGCGAGCCGTACGCCGACGCCGCGGACCGGCTCGGCACCTGCTACCTCGACCCGGGCGCCATCGAGGCGCACCTGCGGGCCTGCACCGAGGCGGAGGTGACCGCGGGCTTCCACGTCATCGGCGACGCCGCCGTCTCGGCGGTGGTCACCGCGTTGGAACGGGTCGTCGCGCGGCTCGGGGCGGTGGCCGTCGCCCGGTGCGGTCACCGTCTCGAGCACGTCGAAATGGTCACCGCCGAGCAAGCCGCCCAGCTGGGCCAATGGGGCGTCATCGCCAGCGTGCAGCCCAACTTCGACGCGTTGTGGGGCGGCGCCGACGGCATGTACGCGCGGCGCCTCGGCGCCCAGCGAGGCAGCCAGCTCAACCCGCTAGCGCTGTTAGCATCCCAAGGCGTGCCCCTCGCCCTAGGTTCCGACGCACCGGTCACGGGCCTCGACCCGTGGGCGAGCGTGCGGGCGGCGGCCACCCATCGAACCCCCGGCAGCGCGATCTCAGCGCGGGCCGCGTTCGCCGCCGCGACCCGCGGTGGCTGGCGGGCCGCCGGCGTCCGCGACGGCACGACGGGAACGCTGGTGCCGGGCGCCCCGGCCTCCTACGCCGTCTGGGAGGCGGGCGCCGTGGACGTCCACGCACCCCGCGACGACGTTGCGCGCTGGTCGACCGATCCGCGCGCCCGGGTGCCGGCCCTGCCGCGCCTGGGCCAGACCGATGCCCTGCCGCGCTGCCGTCGAACGGTGCACCGGGGCGCTGTCATCCATGGCTAGGGAGTGGTTCGGCCGGAAGGACGGTCCCGACCGGGCCGACGAACTCGGCCCGGTGGACGACGGCCCCGCGACGCACCCGGATACCGACCCGATCAGCGACGGGAAGCTGGTGAAGAGCAGCACACCGCCGGCCACGGCGCACGCCAACCGGGTCAGCCGCGGCAGCATGGCGGCCCGCACGCCGGGCAGCCGCGCCAACACCCGGCGCCCCGGCCCTGGCG
Organism: Mycobacterium sp. E342; assembly: GCF_001667665.1. Classification (NCBI taxonomy): domain Bacteria; kingdom Bacillati; phylum Actinomycetota; class Actinomycetes; order Mycobacteriales; family Mycobacteriaceae; genus Mycobacterium; species Mycobacterium sp. E342. The sequence goes on along the minus strand of NZ_LZJM01000284.1, from coordinate 100,299 downwards.
GACCGCCTAGGCCGCGCGGGGCGCCGGGTGTTGGCGCGGCTGCCCGGCGTGCGGGCCGCCATGCTGCCGCGGCTGACCCGGTTGGCGTGCGCCGTGGCCGGCGGTGTGCTGCTCTTCACCAGCTTCCCGTCGCTGAACTGGTGGTGGGGCGCGGCCGTGGCGGCCGCGCTGCTGGCCTGGGTGCTCAAGCACCCGGCGACGACGCCGGCGGGTGGCTTGGGCTACGGGTTCCTGTTCGGCCTGGCGTTCTATCTGCCGCTGTTGCCCTGGATCAGCTTGCTCGTCGGCGCCGTGCCCTGGATGGCGTTGGCGATGACGTGTGCGCTGTTTCCCGCGCTGTTCGGCCTGTGCGCCGTGGTCGTGCGCCGGCTGCCGGGCTGGCCCGTTTGGTTCGCGCTGGTATGGACTGCACAGGAGTGGCTGAAATCGGCCGTCCCGTTCGGCGGCTTCCCCTGGGGCGTGGTCGCTTTCGGCCAGGCGCAGGGCCCCTTCTTGCCGTTGGCCCAGCTCGGCGGTCCCGCGTTGCTGTCGATGGCGATCATGCTGGTGGGCTTCAGCGCGACCGCCATCGAGCTCGAGATCGTGAAGTGGTGGCGCACCGGCAGTCGGGCGCACCGCGACCGCGACGAACCGGTGAAAGCCGATGCGGCACCACCCGCCGTGGTGCTGCCGGGAGTCTGCATCTGCCTCGTCTTGTTCGTGTCCGTCATCGTCTGGCCCCAGGTTCGGCACGCCGGCACGGGATCGGGCGGCGAGCCCTCGGTCACCGTGGCGGTGGTGCAGGGCAACGTGCCGCGGCTCGGCCTCGACTTCAATGCCCAGCGCCGGGCGGTGCTCGACAACCATGTTCGCGAGACGCTGCACCTGGCCGAGGACGTGCGCTCGGGACAGGCGCCGCAACCGCAATTCGTCATCTGGCCGGAGGACTCATCGGACATCGACCCCCTGGTGAACGTCGACGCCGCGCTGGAGATATCCCAGGCCGCGACCGCGATCGGCGCGCCGATCCTGATCGGCACCGTGTCCGAACTGCCCGGCAGCCCGCCGGAGAATCCGCAATACACCAACACCATGATCGTGTGGAACCCGTCGACCGGGCCGGCCGACCGGCACGACAAGGAAATCGTGCAGCCATTCGGCGAATACCTGCCGATGCCCTGGCTCTTCAGGCATCTCTCCAGCTACGCCGACCGCGCCGGGAACATGGTGCCCCGCCCGGGCCGCGACATCGTGCACATCGCCGGGGTGCCGGTCGGGGTCGCCACTTGCTGGGAAGTGATCTTCGACCGCGTCCCGCGCAACGCGGTCCGCAATGGCGCCCAGCTGCTGGCCGTGCCGAGCAACAACGCCACCTTCAACAAGACGATGAGCGAACAGCAGCTGGGATTCGCCAAGGTGCGGGCCGTCGAACACGATCGATACGTGGTGGTCGCCGGCACCACCGGGATCAGCGCGGTGATCGCGCCGGACGGTGCCGAGCTGGTGCGCACCGACTTCTTCCAGCCCGATTACCTGGACATCCAGGTTCGGCTGAAGACGAAATTGACGCCGGCCACCCGCTGGGGTCCGCAGCTGCAGTGGCTCCTGGTTGCGGCGGCCGGGGCGGCCATCCTGGCCGGGATGCGGCACAATGGATGGTTCCCGCGTCCGATTCGTCGGAGGTCCGAGGCCACGGACGAATCCCCGGACGGCGGCACGCCCCCGGGCGAAACCCCACCCGGCGAGGGTGACTCGGACACTGCGCCCGACGGGGGCGGGGACCAGGCACCGCCGGATGAGGGCGGTGACTACACTCCGCTCCACGAGGGCGGCCGACGACCGTCGCGTAATTTCGGGCGACACAGAGGAGCTACATGACCACCGGCCAGCCGGCGCCCCGGGACTCGGGAAGTCGTCCCAGCGAGCGCGTCCTGGTGATCATCCCCACCTACAACGAGCGGGAGAACCTGCCGGTGATCCACCGGCGGCTGAAGGACGCGTGCCCCCACGTGCACCTGCTCATCGTCGACGACAGCAGTCCCGACGGCACCGGCGAGCTCGCCGAGGAACTGGCGGCCGCCGACGCGGGTCGCACCCACGTGATGCACCGCACCGCCAAGGACGGGCTGGGCGCGGCGTACCTGGCGGGCTTCGCCTGGGGGCTGAGCCGCGACTACTCGGTGTTGGTGGAGATGGACGCCGACGGCAGCCACGCGCCCGAACAGCTGCACCGCCTGCTGGACGCCGTCGACGCCGGAGCCGACCTGGCCATCGGTTCCCGCTACGTCGAGGGCGGCTCGGTGCGGAATTGGCCGTGGCGACGCTGGGCGTTGTCGTGGACGGCCAACACCTATGCGCGCGTCGCGCTGGGCATCGGTGTGCACGACATCACCGCCGGCTACCGCGCGTACCGCCGCGAAGTCCTCGAGGCGATCGGCCTCGACGCGGTGGACTCCAAGGGCTACTGCTTCCAGATCGACCTGACCTGGCGCACGGTCTGCCACGGGTTCGTCATCGCCGAGGTGCCGATCACCTTTACCGAGCGTGAACTCGGCGTCTCCAAGATGAGCGGATCGAACATCCGCGAGGCGCTGGTCAAGGTCACCCGATGGGGCATCGAGGGCCGCAAGACCCGCGCCGGCACCCAGCGCGCGGACAACCGCAGCTAAAGCGGTCTGAGGTCAGCCGCGGCGGCGTGACCGGATGATTTCGAGCCGCTCCTTGAGCAGCTCTTCGAGCTCTTCGACGCTGCGCCGTTCCAGCAACATGTCCCAGTGCGTGCGCGGCGGCTTCACCTTCTTCGGCTCGGGCAGGTCGCCCTCGATCAGGGTGCCTTCCAAGCCGTTGCGGCACAGCCACGTGCCGGGAATTTCAGCGTCGTCGGCGAAGGGAACCTCGAACTCTTCGCCGTTCTCGGTGCGGTACTTCGCGAGCTGACGTGGTGCAAGGTCGTGGTTGCGGTCGGTCTCGTAGCTCACGGCTCCGAGGCGACTGCCCCTAAGGACGCGATCAGCCATGTTGCTACTCCTCTAGGTCTTTTCGAACTTTCGGGCTGCTGTAATGCAATTCTGTCCGCTTGGCAAACGTTGCGGCGGTCTGCGTAGTTCCCCCGGTCGGTGGCCGGCGTACGCGACGCGACCTTCAATGATACCGGGATGGCCGCGCAATCCCGACTAAAGTCGGCAGGCGTGAGCCGCCGTCCCCGCCCGCAGCCGTGTCGTTGGTGCGGTCGAGACGTGTCCGACGCCGGGATGGGACGTCGCCGCCAGTACTGCCGCCAGTCGTGCCGGCAGCGGGCATACGAACAACGCGCCTCGTTGACCCGGGGCGGCGCCGGGGCCTCGCTGGCCTTGCCCGCCGACGCGGTGGTCCTGTCGGCCGACGACGCCGCCGACCTGTCCGACCGGGTCTACCAGGTGCGCTGCGCGGCTGAGGATGTCGCGACCGCCCTCGACGAGGGAGCGCAGGCGACCGAATTGCGCGAACTGTGCGACCAGCTGATCCGGGCCGCCCGGGCGGCCGACGGCTGGCGCCGGGCCGGTGTCTGACCCGCCCTGACCACTACAGATGCACACCCGGGTACAGTCGCGCCATGGAAGGCGCGTCAGTTGTATCCCGGCCTACCCGGATCCGGACAATCTCAGGCACCCGCGGGCGCAACGGCGCGTTTTCGATCCCCTTGGACAAGGCGTTCCTCACGCCGAAGCCGGTCCTCCTGTAGCAGCCGGGAGCATCGGACGTTTTGAAATCCCGTCGGAGTTGGCGATACTCACCAGCGACATTCTTGGGCCGGAGAGCGGCACGACATCGCATCGTGCGGCAATTTCCGTGACTCGGCGAGAGTCGCATCAGGGCAGCTGACGGCCAAGTTAGGCGAGAGGTAGTGATGGTGGATCAACTCCAGCATGCGACCGAAGCGCTCCGCAAAGCGCTGGTCCAGGTCGAACGCCTGAAACGCACCAACCGTGCGCTGCTGGAGCGGTCGAGCGAGCCGATCGCGATCGTCGGGATGTCCTGCCGTTTCCCCGGCGGAGTCGAGACACCGGAAGACCTGTGGCGGATGGTCGCCGACGGCCGCGATGTGATCACGGACTTTCCCACCGATCGCGGCTGGGACCTGGCGAGCCTGTACGACCCGGACCCCGACGCTCGCCACAAGACCTACGCGAAGACCGGCGGTTTCGTCGACGGTGTGGCCGACTTCGATCCGGCCTTCTTCGGCATCGCTCCGAGCGAGGCGCTCGCGATGGACCCGCAGCATCGGATGCTGCTCGAGCTGTCCTGGGAGGCGCTGGAGCGGGGCGGGATCGACCCCAGCGGGCTGCGGGGCAGCGCGACCGGCGTGTTCGCCGGCCTCATCGTTCAGGGCTACGGCATGCTCGCCGAGGAAATCGAGGGCTACCGACTGACCGGCATGACCTCCAGCGTCGCCTCCGGCCGGGTGTCGTACGTGCTGGGGCTCGAGGGCCCGGCGGTGTCGGTGGACACGGCATGTTCGTCGTCGTTGGTCGCGTTGCACATGGCGGTGCAGTCGCTGCGGTCGGGGGAGTGCGACCTGGCGCTGGCCGGCGGCGCGACCGTCAACGCCACCCCGACTGTCTTCGTCGAATTCAGCCGCCACCGCGGTCTGGCCCCCGACGGCCGATCCAAGGCCTACGCCGGAGCGGCCGACGGCGTGGGCTGGTCGGAGGGCGGCGCGATGCTGGTCGTCGAGCGGCTCTCGGACGCCCGGCGGCTGGGCCATCCGGTGCTGGCGCTGGTGCGCGGAACGGCGGTCAACCAGGACGGGGCGTCGAATGGGTTGACCGCGCCGAACGGCCCGTCGCAGCAGCGGGTGGTGCGTGCGGCGCTGGCCAATGCCGGCCTGTCGGCGGCCGACGTGGATGTGGTGGAAGGCCACGGCACGGGCACCACGCTGGGTGACCCCATCGAGGCGCAGGCGTTGTTGGCGACCTACGGGCAGGACCGGTCCGGGCCGCTCTGGCTGGGATCCATCAAGTCGAACATGGGCCACACGCAGGCCGCGGCGGGTGTGGCCGGCGTGATCAAAATGGTTCAGGCCATGCATCACGAAATGCTGCCGGCGACACTGCATGTGGACGTGCCCAGCCCGCACGTCGATTGGTCGGCGGGATCGGTGTCGCTGCTGACCGAGGCGCAGCCGTGGCCCGCCGGGCACCGGGTGCAACGCGCCGGCGTCTCCTCGTTCGGGATCAGTGGCACCAATGCACACGTGATCATCGAGGCGGCCCCCGCGCCCGAGCCGCGCGAGGACCATCCGACACCCGTGGCGGTGCCCTGGGTGGTGTCGGCGAAATCCTTGTCGGCGTTGAGGTCCCAGGCCGCGCGGCTGGCCGCGCATGTGCGCGGACACGGTGAGCTCGACGTCGCCGACGTGGCCTGGTCGCTGGCGGGCCGCGCGACCTTCGAGCATCGGGCCGTCGTCATCGGCGGCGACCGGCACCGGTTGCTGGCGGGGCTGGACGAGCTGGCCGGCGACGATCTGACGGGGTCGGTCGTTCAGGGCAGCGCGGTACCGGCCGGCAAGAACGTCTTCGTGTTTCCCGGCCAAGGTTCCCAATGGCTGGGTATGGGCGTCGAATTGCTCGACACCGCACCGGTTTTCGCCCAGCAGATCAACGCATGCGAGGAGGCGTTCGCCGAATTCGTCGACTGGTCGCTGATCGACGTCCTGCGCGGCGCACCCGGGGCTCCGGGTATGGATCGCGTGGACGTGGTCCAGCCGGTGCTGTTCGCGGTGATGGTGTCGCTGGCCGAGCTGTGGAAATCGGTCGGTGTCAACCCGGACGCGGTGATCGGCCACTCACAAGGTGAGATCGCCGCGGCGTATGTCGCCGGCGCCCTGTCGCTGCGCGACGCCGCCCGGGTGGTCACGCTGCGCAGCAAGCTGCTGCGGTCGCTGGCGCACTCCGGGGGCATGCTGTCGATCGCCTGCAGCACCGAGCGGGCACGAGAGTTGTTGGCGCCCTACGGCAACCGGGTGAGCATCGCGGCCGTCAACGGCCGGTCGGCGGTGGTGGTGTCGGGTGAGGTGGCGGCGCTGGATGAACTCGCCGGATTCTGCGCCGACCTCGAGCTGCGCAGCCGCCGGATCGACGTGGACTACGCGTCGCACTCGATCGAGGTCGAGGCCATTCGCGACGAGCTGATCGAGGCTCTGGCCGGTATCGAACCGAGTTCCTCGCGCGTCGCCTTCTTCTCCACGGTGACCGGAAATCGTTTGGACACCGCCGGTTTGGACGCCGCCTACTGGTATCGCAACATCCGGCAGACCGTGCAGTTCGACCAGGCGGTGCGCGCCGCTTGCGAGCACGGGTACCGCACGTTCGTCGAATCCAGTCCGCACCCCGCTCTGATCGCCGGCATCGAAGACACCTGCAACGACTGCACCGCCGGCGATGCCGCGGCGATCGTTGTCCCCACCCTGGGCCGCGATGACGGCGTCCTCGAGCGATTCCTGACGTCGGCCGCCGCCGCCTTCGCCGCGGGGGTGAGCGTGAACTGGCGCGGCCTGCTGGCCGGCGCGAGCTTTGTGGAGCTGCCGACGTACGCCTTTGACCGGCGCAGGTTTTGGCTGTCGGGTGAGGGTATGGGGGCCGACGCCGCGGGACTGGGGCTGGGCACCAGCGAGCACGCGTTGCTCAGCGCGGTCGTGGAGTTGCCGGCGTCGGGCGGGGTGCTGCTGACGGGTCGGCTGTCGCCCAGCCTGCAGGGCTGGCTGGCCGATCACGCGGTCTCGGGGGCCGCGGTGTTCCCGGGCGCGGGGTTCGTCGAGTTGGCGATCCGGGCCGGCGACCAAGTCGGCTGCTCGGTGGTCGACGAACTGACGCTGCAGGCGCCCCTGATGCTGCCCGCCGCCAGTTCCGTTGCGGTGCAAGTGGTTGTCGGTCCCGGCGAGGAATCCGGCCGGCGTCCCGTCTCGGTGTTCTCCCGGGCCGACACCGGTTCGGGCTGGGTGCGCCACGCGGAGGGAGTGTTGAGCTCCCGTTCGATCGAGCCGAGCGCCGACCTGTCGGCGTGGCCGCCCGCGGGCGCCGTCGTAGTGGACGTGGCCGACGGCTACGACCGGCTGGCGGCCCACGGATACGGCTACGGCCCGGCGTTCCGGGGATTGACCGCGACCTGGATCCGCGGCGACGAGGTGTTCGCCGAGGTGCGGCTGCCGGACGCGGCCGGAGGCGTCGGTGGCTTCGGGGTGCACCCCGCATTGCTCGACGCGGCGATGCACGCCGTCATCATGGCGCAGCAGGCCGCGGGCCAGCCCGTCGAGGTGATGCTGCCCTTCTCGTGGCAGGACGTTTCGTTGCACGCCGCCGGCGCGACCGCGGTGCGCGCCCGTATCGCGCCGGTGAACCCACCGGCCGGCGGCGGCGCCACCGCGATCTCGATCGAGCTCGCCGACGGTCTGGGATTGCCGGTGTTGTCGGTGGGTGCGATGGTTGCCCGACCGGTGACCGAGCGGCAGCTGCGGACGGCAGTGTCGAGTTCTGGCCCCGAGCGGCTGTTCGAGGTGACGTGGTCGCCGGCCACCGCGGCGGCGACCGGCCCCGCGCCGTCCTTCGAAATCCTGGAATCGCTTGCTACCGAAGAGGATCCGATCAGTGCAACGTATGAGCGCACCCATCGGGCACTGACCGCGGTGCAGGCGTGGCTGACCGAACGCGACTCCGGTGTGCTGATCGTGGCGACTCGCGGCGCCATGGGATTGCCGGGCGAGGACATCGGCGACCTGCCCGGCACGGCGGTATGGGGCCTGGTGCGTTCCGCGCAGACGGAACACCCCGGCCGCATTGTCCTGGTGGATTCCGATGTGCCACTGGACGACCAGGCCGCCGCGTCGGCGCTCGCCGCGGGGGAGCCGCAGGTGTTGCTGCGCGACGGCCAGGTCTACGCGGCGCGGGTGCGGCCCAGCCGCGCCGCCGACGATCTCCTGGTGCCCCCGGCCGAGGGGCCCTGGCGACTGGGCATCGGCACCGCCGGAACCTTCGAAAACCTGCGGCTGGAGCCGGTTCCCAACGCCGACGCGCCCCTGGAGCCCGGTCAGGTGCGGGTGGCGCTGCGCGCTATCGCGGCCAACTTCCGCGACATCATGATCACCCTGGGCATGTTCACCCACGACGCGCTGCTCGGCGGTGAAGGCGCCGGCGTGGTGACCGAGGTCGGTCCGGGCGTCACCGAATTCGCCGTCGGCGACTCGGTTTACGGATTCTTCCCCGACGGAAGCGGCACGCTGGTCCCCGGTGACGTGCGCCTGCTGCAGCCGATGCCGGCGGACTGGTCCTACGCCGAGGCCGCCGGGATCTCGGCCGTCTTCACCACCGCGTACATGGCGTTCGTGCACCTGGCCGATGTCAAGCCGGGGCAACGCGTGCTGGTGCACGCCGCAGCCGGCGGTGTCGGCATGGCCGCGGTCCAGTTGGGCCGGCACCTGGGTCTGGAGATCTTCGCGACGGCCAGCAAGGGCAAGTGGGACACGTTGCGGGCCATGGGCTTTGACGAGGACCACATCTCGGATTCCCGCAGCCTCGAATTCGAGGACAAGTTCCGGGCGGTGACCGGCGGCCGCGGGATGGATGTGGTGCTGGATTCGCTGGCCGGTGACTTCGTGGACGCCTCGCTGCGGCTGGTGGCCCCGGGCGGCGTGTTCCTGGAGATGGGCAAGACCGACATCCGCGACCCCGGCGTGATCGCCCAGGAGTATCCGGGCGTGCGCTACCGCGCCTTCGACCTTTTCGAGCCCGGCCGTCCCCGGATGCACCAGTGGATGATCGAGCTGGCCGGGCTGTTCGACGCCGGTGCGCTGAGCCCGTTGCCGGTCACCACGTTCGACGTCCGGCGCGCCCGTGCGGCGTTGCGGTACCTGAGCCAGGCGCGCCACATCGGCAAGGTCGTCATGACCGTCCCGGACGCGCCGGCGGCGGGCACCGTGCTGATCACGGGTGGGACCGGAATGGCGGGTTCGACGCTGGCCCGCCACTTGGTGACGCACCACGGGGTACAGAACCTGGTGTTGTTGAGCCGCAGCGGTCCGGACGCGCCCGGGTCGGCCGAGCTGATCGCCGAACTGGAGGAAGCCGGGGCCCGGGTGCGCGCGGTCGCGTGCGACGCCGCCGACCGGCAGGCGCTGGCCTCGGTGATCGACGAGATTCCGGCGACCCACCCACTCACCGGGGTGATCCACGCCGCCGGTGTGCTCGACGACGCGGTGGTCACGTCGTTGACCCCGGAACGCATCGATGCCGTGTTGCGCGCCAAGGTCGATGCCGCCTGGAACCTGCACGAGCTCACCCGCGACCTCGACCTGTCGTTGTTCGTCATCTTTTCCTCGATGGCCGGGCTGGTCGGGTCTTCGGGGCAGGCCAACTACGCGGCGGCCAACTCCTTCCTGGACGGGCTGGCCGCGCATCGGCGCGCCCACGGGTTGCCGGCGATCTCACTGGGCTGGGGGTTGTGGGATCAGGCCAGCGCCATGACCGGTGGGCTGGACGCCGCCGACCTCGCCCGGCTCGGCCGCGACGGAATCCTGGCCTTGTCGTCGGACGAGGCGATGGAGTTGTTCGACACCGCGCTGATCGTCGACGAGCCGTTCCTGGCGCCCGCCCGCATCGACCTGAGTGCGTTGCGCGCCCACGCCGCCGCGGTGCCGCCCATGTTCGCCGACCTGGTCAACGCGCCCGCGCGGCGCCAGGTCGACGACTCGCTGGCCGCCGCGAAGTCGAAATCGGCTCTGGCCCACCGCCTGCACGGGCTGCCCGAAGCAGAACAACACGCCGTCCTGCTCGACCTGGTCCGCTCGCACATCGCCACCGTCCTGGGCAACACCACGCCGGAGGCGATCGACCCGGACAAGGCGTTCCAGGACCTGGGCTTCGACTCCCTGACCGCGGTCGAAATGCGCAACCGGCTGAAAACCGCGACCGGGCTTGCGCTTTCACCCACCCTGATCTTCGACTACCCGACACCGAACGGGCTGGCGGGCTACATTCGCGGCGAACTCGCCGGAGTGCCACAGGAAATCACGCCCACCCCGGTGGTTCGGGCCGTCGGCGACGACCCGATCGTGATCGTCGGCATGGCGTGCCGCTATCCGGGCGGGGTGAATTCCCCTGATGACCTTTGGCAGATGCTCGTCGAGCGCCGCGACGTGCTCTCGGACTTTCCGACCGACCGCGGCTGGGACCTGGCGAGCATCTACAACCCCGATCCCGACGTCCCGGGCACCTGCTACACCCGCACCGGCGGCTTCGTGGACGGTGTGGCCGACTTCGATCCGGCCTTCTTCGGCATCGCGCCCAGCGAGGCGCTGGCGATGGATCCCCAGCAGCGGATGTTCCTGGAGCTGTCGTGGGAAGCGTTGGAGCGGGCCGGAATCGAACCCGGCGCGTTGCGCGGCAGCGCGACCGGAATGTTCGCCGGGGTGTACACCCAGGGTTACGGCATGGGCGCCGCCCCGGCCGCGGAAGGCTTCCGCCTGACCGGGCAGTCGTCGAGCGTGGCGTCGGGCCGGGTGTCGTACGTGCTGGGCTTGGAGGGGCCGGCGGTGTCGGTGGACACGGCGTGTTCGTCGTCGTTGGTGGCGTTGCACATGGCGGTGCAGTCGCTGCGTTCGGGGGAGTGCGATCTGGCGCTGGCCGGCGGCGTCACGGTCAACGCCACACCCGACATCTTCGTGGAGTTCAGCCGCATGCGCGGGGTGTCCGCGGATGGCCGCTGCAAGGCGTACGCGGGGGCCGCCGACGGCACCGGATTCTCCGAAGGCGGCGGCATGCTCGTGGTCGAGCGCCTCTCGGATGCGCGGCGGCTCGGCCATCCGGTGCTGGCGGTGGTGCGGGGATCGGCCATCAACCAGGACGGTGCGTCGAATGGGTTGACCGCGCCGAACGGCCCGTCGCAGCAGCGGGTGGTGCGCGCGGCGCTGGCCAGCGCGGGATTGTCCGCGGCCGAGGTCGACGTGGTCGAAGGCCACGGCACGGGAACCACATTGGGCGATCCCATCGAGGCGCAGGCGTTGCTGGCCACCTACGGGCAGGATCGGTCCGAGCCCCTCCTGTTGGGGTCGATCAAGTCGAACATGGGCCACACGCAGGCCGCCGCCGGCGTGGCCGGCGTGATCAAGATGGTGCTCGCCATGCGCCACGGCCTGCTGCCGGCGACGCTGCACGTCGACGAACCCAGCCCGCACGTCGACTGGTCGGTGGGATCGGTGGAGCTGCTCACCGAGCCGCAGCCCTGGCCGGCGAACCGAGCGCGCCGGGCGGGCGTGTCGTCGTTCGGCATCAGTGGCACCAACGCGCACGTGATCATCGAGGCCGCACCCGTCGAGTCCACGCCGGTCGTGGAACACCGCACACTGCCGGTGGTGCCATGGGCGGTGTCGGCAAAGTCGTTGCCGGCGTTGAGCTCCCAAGCCGGGCGGCTCGCCGAGCACCTGCGCCGGCGCAGCGACCTCGACGTCGGCGACGTGGCCTGGTCGCTGGCAGGCCGGTCGAACTTCGAGCACAGGGCGGTCGTCGTCGGTGCCGATCGTGACGAGTTGCTGGCCGGCCTCGACGAGTTGACCACCGGCGAAGCCGGCTCGGTCCTGCAGGGCACGGCGACACCGGGCGGCAAGACCGTCTTCGTCTTCCCCGGCCAAGGCGCCCAGACACTGGGCATGGGAATGGGCCTGCACACCGCCTACCCGGTGTTCGCGGAGGCATTCAACACCGTCGTGGCCGAGCTCGACCGGCACCTGCTGCGCCCCCTGCGTGAGGTCATGTGGGGTCATGACGAAAACCTCTTGAACACCACCGAATTCGCCCAACCGGCGTTGTTCGCGGTGGAAGTCGCGCTGTTCCGGCTGCTCGAATCATGGGGTGTCCACCCCGACATCGTGCTGGGCCACTCGATCGGAGAACTGTCGGCCGCCCACGTCGCCGGCGTGCTGTCGCTTCAGAACGCGGCCGTGCTGGTGGCCGCCCGCGGCCGCTTCATGCAAGCCCTGCCCGCGGGCGGGGCGATGATCGCCGTGCAGGCCACCGAGGAGGAGCTGCGGCCGCTGCTGGCCGCAGACCAAGCCGAGGTCGGGATCGCCGCCGTCAACGGGCCCACGTCCGTGGTCATTTCCGGCGCCGAGGACAAGGTGGCCGCGATCGCGAGCCAGCTGCGCGACGACGGCCGCCGCGTCCACCAGTTGGCGGTTTCCCACGCGTTCCACTCGCCACTGATGGAGCCGATGCTCGACGAATTCGGCACGGTCGCAGCCGGACTCGCGATCGGCAAGCCGACGATTCCGATCGTTTCGAACGTGACCGGCCAGCTGGCGGGCGACGATTACGCCTCGCCGGCCTACTGGAAACGGCACATTCGCGAAGCGGTGCGGTTCGCCGACAGCGTGCGCCTGGTGCACTCGGTCGGCGGGAACCGCTTCCTCGAGGTTGGCCCCGCCAGCGGGTTGACGGCGTCGATCGAGGAAACGCTTCCCGACGCTCCGGTGATCACCATTTCGGCGCTGCGCAAGGATCGCCCCGAACCGGTGACCCTCGCCCGCGCGGTCGCGCAGGGATTCGTCGCCGGGATGGACGTGCACTGGCGAGGCGTCGTCGGTACCGCCAACTTTGTCGAGCTGCCCACCTATGCCTTCGAGCGTCGGCGATTCTGGCTCTCCGGCGATGGCGCCGCGGTCGACGCCGCGGGCCTGGGGCTCGCCCCCGGCGAGCACCCGCTGCTGGGCGCGGTGGTGGAACTGCCGGCGTCCGGCGGGGTGGTGCTGACGGGCCGCTTGTCGCCCGGCGCGCAGGGCTGGCTGGCCGACCACGCCGTCGGCGGCGTCGTGCTGTTCCCCGGCGCGGGATTCGTCGAACTGGCGGTCCGCGCCGGCGACGAAGTGGGCTGCGGCGTCATCGAGGAGCTGAATCTGGCCGCGCCGCTGGTGTTGCCCGGCTCGGGGTCGGTCGCGGTGCAGGTGGTTGTCGGCGGCGCCGACGAAGCGGGTGCCCGTGCCGTGTCGGTCTTTTCGCGCGCCGACGCGGGTTCGGGTTGGTCGTTGCACGCCGAAGGCGTGCTGCGCGCCGGGTCGGTGCAGCCGAGCGCGGACCTCTCGGTGTGGCCCCCGGTGGGCGCCACCCCGGTGGACGTCGGCGACGGCTATGAGCGCCTGGCGGACCGCGGATATGGGTATGGGCCCGCATTCCGCGGCCTGACCTCGATGTGGCGCCGCGGCGACGAGGTGTTCGCCGAAGTGGCCCTGCCCGCGGACAGCGGCGTCTCGGCGGCGGGATTCGGCGTCCACCCCGTGATGCTCGACGCGGCACTGCACGCGGTGATCTTGACCTCCGACGGCGACGAGCTGCCCGAAGGTTCGATGCTGGTGCCGTTCTCGTGGCAACGGGTCTCGCTGCACGCAGCGGGCGCGGCGGCGGTGCGGGCGCGGATCGTGCCCGTGAGCGATTCCGCGGTCTCGATCGAGCTCGCGGACGGGCTGGGACTCCCGGTGCTCTCCGTGGGCTCGATGGTCGCCCGGCCGGTGACCGATCAGCAGCTGCTGGCCGCGGTCTCGAGTTCCGGCCCGGACCGGCTCTTCGAGGTCATCTGGTCCGCCCAGCGGTCGACATCGGTGCAGCCCGTCTCGGTATTTGCATGGGGTACAACGGAAGCAGATGAATTCGGGGCGCAACCGTCGGCAGTGGTGTTCGAGTCGACGCCGGTGGCCGACGATGTCGTCGCCGACGTCTACGCGGCCACCCGCGCGGTGCTGCCGGTGCTGCAGTCCTGGCTGGCCCGGGACGGGGCCGGCACCCTGGTGGTGGCGACCCGCGGCGCCATGGCGTTGCCCGGAGAGGACGTCACCGACCTCGCGGGCGCGGCGGTATGGGGCCTGGTGCGTTCGGCGCAGACCGAACACCCCGGCCGGATCGTCCTCGTCGACACCGATGGCCCGTTGGACGACGAGTCCGTCGCCGCGGCCTTGTCGGCCGGTGAGCCGCAGGTGGTGCTGCGCGATTCGACGGTGTACACCGCCCGGGTGCACGGCAGTCGCGCCGCCGGCGGTCTGCTGGTTCCCCCGGCCGACGGGCCATGGCGCTTGGGCATGAGCAGTTCGGGCACCTTCGAGAATCTGCGGTTGGAACGCATCCCGGACGCCGACGCCCCGCTGGGCACCGGGCAGGTCCGGGTCGCGCTGTCGGCCCTGGCCGCCAACTTCCGCGACGTGATGATCGCGCTGGGGCTGTACCCGGATCCCGACGCCGTCATGGGTATCGAGGCTTGCAGCACAGTCATCGAAACAGGTCCTGAAACAAGACGTTTCGCGATCGGCGACCGCGTGATGGGCCTGTTCCCCGACGGCACCGGAACCATCGCCAGGACTGACCAGCGCCTGCTCGCCAAGGTGCCGGCCGGGTGGTCGCACACCGCGGCCGCCACGGCCACGGTGGTGTTCGCCACCGCCTTCTACGCGCTGGTGGACTTGGCCGCCGCCAAGCGGGGCCAGCGGGTGCTGGTGCATGCCGCCGCCGGTGGCGTCGGCATGGCCGCGGTGCAGCTGGCCCGCCACCTGGGATTGGAAGTGTTCGCGACGGCCAGCAAGGGCAAGTGGAACACGTTGCGCGGCATGGGCTTCGACGACGACCACATCGCGGATTCCCGTAGCCTGGATTTCGAGGAGAAGTTCCGGGCGGTCACCGGCGGGCGTGGCGTGGACTTGGTGCTGGATTCGCTGTCCGGCGACTTCGTGGACGCCTCCTTGCGACTCGTCGCCCCCGGCGGTGTGTTCCTGGAAATGGGCAAGACCGACATGCGCGAGCCGGAGGCGGTCGCCCGGGAACACCCCGGTGTGCGCTACCGCGCCTTCGATCTCTTCGAGGCCGGGCCCGACCGCATCGCGCAGATCCTCGACGAGCTGGTCGCCCTGTTCGGCGATGACGTGCTACGGCCGTTGCCGGTGACCAGGTTTGACGTACGGCGTGCGCCGGCGGCGTTGCGATATCTGAGCCAGGCCCGCCACGTGGGCAAGGTCGTGATGACCCTGCCCGACGCCTGGGCGGCCGGCACGGTGTTGATCACCGGTGCCACGGGGATGGCGGGTTCGGCGTTGGCCCGCCACGTGGTGACCCGCCACCATGCGCACAACCTGGTGTTGGTGAGCCGGCGCGGCCTGGATGCGCCGGGCGCCGCGGAACTGGTGACGGAGCTCAGCGCCGCCGGAGCACGGGTGCAGGTGGTGGCCTGTGATGCCGCGGACCGGGAGGCGCTGGCCAAGGTGATCGCCGATATCCCGGTGCAGCGGCCGCTGTCGGGCGTGATCCACGCGGCCGGTGTGCTCGACGACGCGGTGATTTCCTCGCTCACCCCGGAGCGGGTGGCTGCGGTGCTGCGGGCCAAGGTCGACGCGGCGTGGAACCTGCACGAGCTGACCCGCGACCTGGATGTGTCGGCGTTCGTCATGTTTTCGTCGATGGCGGGCTTGGCGGGCGCCTCGGGTCAGGCCAACTACGCGGCGGCCAACTCGTTCCTGGACGGGTTGGCAGTGCACCGGCGCACGCGGGGGCTGCCGGCGATGTCTCTGGCGTGGGGTCTGTGGGATCAGGCCAGCGGCATGACCGGCGCGCTCGGCGCCGCCGATCGCGCCCGGTTCGGCCGCGACGGGATCGTCGCGATGTCCTCGGACGAGGCGCTGGAACTGCTGGACACCGCGCTCATCGTCGACGAGCCGTTCCTGCTGCCCGCCCACATCGACCGTGCCGCACTGCGGGTCAAGTTCGACGGCGGAACGTTGCCGCCGATGTTCGTCGATCTGATCAACGCGCCGACCCGGCGCCAGGTCGACGATTCGCTGGCCGCGGCGAAGTCGAAAACGGCGCTGCTGCAGCGTCTGGAGGGGCTGCCCGAGGACGAGCAGCACGCGGTGCTACTTGACTTGGTGCGGTCCAACATCGCCACCGTGCTGGGCAACTCCAGCCCCGAGTCCATCGATCCGGACCGGGCTTTCCAGGAGTTGGGCTTCGACTCGCTGACCGCGGTCGAGATGCGTAACCGGCTGAAATCCGCCACCGGCCTGGCGTTGTCGCCCACGCTGATCTTCGACTACCCGAACTCCGCCGCGCTGGCCGGTTACATGCACCGAGAACTCGTCGGCGCATCCGAGCAGCAGAGTCCGGCGGTCGCGCCCGGGGAAGCCGAGATACAGCGGGCGGTGGGGTCGATTCCGGTCAAGCGCCTGCGGCAGGCCGGGGTGCTGGAGCTGTTGCTGGCGTTGGCGAATGAAGACGGCAACGCGCAGCCGGTCGCCGCGGTGACCTCGGAGAAGGACATCGCGGACATGGATCTCGAGGATCTGGTCAACGCGGCGCTGATGGACGACGACGAATAGTCATGAAAGTCGACAATCAGTGAGAATAGCCGTTACCGGGGCCGGCGGTGTGCTCGGCCGGGGCCTGACGTCCCGCTTGCTCAGCCAGGGCCACGACGTCATCGGGATCTCGCGGCACCGACCCGAAAGCTGGCCGAGTGCTGCCGAATTCGTCGCGGGCGACGTCCGGGATAGCAGTGCGATCGGCCGCGCGGTCGCCGGCGCCGAGGTGGTCGCGCACTGCGCGTGGGTGAACAGCCCGGGCGCCGAGGTCCGGATCAGCGATCAGGTCAACATCGGGGGCACGGCCAACGTGCTGGCGGCGATGGCTGAGACCGGCGCCAGACGGATCGTCTTCGCGTCGTCGTCGCAGGTTTACGGCGGCGGAGATGCGCCGAAGACCGAGCACGACGCGAGGACGCCGGTCACCGCCGACGGACATTACAACGCCCGGGTCGAGCAGATGGTCGAGGAATCGGACCTGGAATGGGTCGCGATCCGCTCCGCGCTGATTCTCGGCCGAAACGTCGATAACTGGGTGCGTCGGTTGCTGGCGCTGCCCGTCTTTCCCGACGGGTCGGTCGACCGTCTCATGCAGGTCGTCCACCTCGACGACGCCCTTCGGCTATTCGACCGGGCGCTTGTGGACACCGAAATCGGCAGCGGCCCAGTCAATCTCGCTGCATCCGGCGAGCTGACCTTTCGCCGTGTCGCCGCGGCGCTCGGGCGCCCGGTCGTGCGGTTGGGTTTCGGACTGGCCGAGCTGCAACTGGTGCACGGCGCCGCTTTCATGGATACCGCGCGGTTGCGCGAGCAGTGGGGATTCCGGCCCGCATGGAATTCCGGTGAATGTGTCGAAGACTTCGCGCTCGCGGTGCGCGGCCGGGTCACCGTGGGTAAGCGGGTGGTGTCGCTGCCCTGGCGGATGGCCACCATCGGCGACCTTCCCTCGGTTGACGCGCCTTCCGAGGACGGGGTGAAACCCGAATGGGCCGGCCCGGCGGGGGATAACGGCGAATTCGACACCCCGATCGACCCGCGCTTCCCGACCTTTCTGGCCACCAATCTGTCCGAGGCGCTGCCCGGTCCCTTCTCGCCCGCGTCGGCCTCGGCGACGGTTCGCGGACTGCGGGCCAGCGCCGTGTGCGTCGCCGAGCGGTTGCGGCCCGGCGGCATCATCCAGCGCGAAATCGCCATGCGCATGGTCGCCGTGTTTGCCCACCGGCTCTACGGCGCCATCACGACCGCGCACTTCATGGCCGAGACCGTCCCTTTCGTCAAGCCAACCACGGTGGTGAGCAACAGCGGATTCTTCGGCCCGAGCATGGCCGCCCTGCCGGTCTTCGGTGAGGAGCGTCCGCGCACCGAAACCGGCCGAATTCGTAAGCAACTGCGGACCGTTCGCAACATCGGGGTTTTCGGCGTCAACCTGATCGGCCTGTCCGCCGGCGCACCCCTGGACACCCGAGAGTTCGTCGCCGATGTCGATCGCCTGGAACGTCTGACCGACGGCGACCTCGCCGGGCTCGACGATCGTCGGCTGTTGAGCCTGATCTCACTGGCGCGCGACGACGTGGTGCACGGCTGGGTGCTGGCGGCGGGCTCGTTCCTGCTGTGCGCGGCGTTCAACGTGCTGCTGCGCGGATTATGCGGGAGGGACATCGCCGCGCCCGGCGGACCGGAGTTGGTCAGTGCGCGTTCCGTCGAGGCGATGCAGCGGTTGGTGGTCGCGGCGCAGCGCGACCCGAAAGTGTCGGTGCTGCTGGCCGAACCGGGCGACCGGCTGGACAAGCTCGCCGTCGAGGCGCCGGAATTCCATGCCGCCCTGCTGGACGAGCTGGCGCTCATCGGACACCGTGGTCCGGCCGAGCTGGAGATGCTGTCAACCAGCTACGCCGATGACCCCGAGCTGCTGGTGCGGATGGTCGCCAGAGCGATGAGCGCGCCATCTGCGCCGCAGCCGCAGCGGCCCCGGATACCGTTGTACGCCAAGCCCATTGCGGCTCTGGCCACCGGGCAACTCCGCGACCGCGAGGTCCGCCGCGACAAGGTGGTGCGGGCCAACTGGGTGCTACGCACGCTGCTTCGCGAATACGGACGTAGATCGGTCGAGGCCGGCCTTTTCACCGCCGCCGATGACGTCTTCTATCTGCTCGTCGACGAACTGGACGCCCTCCCGGCGGATGTGGGAGCGCTGGTGGCCCGGCGCCGGGCCGAACAGCGCAGGCTGGTAGCCGTGGTCCCGCCGACGGTGTTCAGCGGGAGCTGGCAACCGATCACGACGACGTCGGCGGCCCTCACCAGCGGGGAGACTTTGCGCGGTGTCGGTGTATGCGGGGGCAAGGTGCGCGGCCGGGTGCGGATCGTGCGTCCCGAGACCATCGACGACCTGCAGCCCGGCGAGATCCTCGTCGCGGAGGTCACCGACGTGGGGTACACCGCGGCCTTCTGCTACGCCGCGGCCGTGGTCACCGAGCTCGGGGGCCCGATGTCACACGCCGCCGTGGTGGCCCGCGAGTTCGGCTTCCCGTGTGTGGTGGACGTGCAGGGAGCCACCAAGTCGTTGCCGCCCGGCGCGCTCGTCGAGGTCGACGGTACCTTGGGCGAAATCCGGGTGCTCGAACTGTCCAATGGGGACACCCCGTCACCGTCGGAGAGCGACCCCGGGCCCAACGTCCCGCATTAGCGGGCTCACCTGGTGTCGCCGGCCACCGAGCCGCTTACGCTCCAAATCCACACGGCACCAGTGTTTTTCGTACGAACTCTGCTACTCTCATCGGCCTGTCCGGGCCGGCCTAATCCGTCGGAAACGCTTCTGCAGGGTGTCAGCAACCAGGACCGCCGGTATGGCGAGGATCGCGGCCAGCAGGCCGATCCACGACGGGCCGGTCTGGCCGAGAAGGTGGGCCAGGGGCGGCAGGTAAAGGAACGCCACCAGCATGGCGATCTCGAACCCGACGGCGACCAACAGCAGCCGGTTGGCCCGCCGGCGGAGTGCCCACACTGGCCGCGTGGTGCTGCGACACGCGAAGGCATTGGCCACCTGCCCGAATACCACGGCGGTGAACGCGGCGCCCGAGGCGGCCAGCAACGCCGAACCATGCGGGAAGGGCGCGCCCGGACGCCAGCCGACGGCGAGCATCGCGACGACGAAGGTGACCAGTTCCGCGGCGGCTTCGGCGGGGCCCAGCACCCCGAAAGCGCGCCCGAACAGGGCGCGGTCGAGCAGGTGCCGGCGCGTCGGAGGCCGATCGAGAACATGCGCACCGGCCGGCTCGGCGCCCAGGGCCAAGGCCGGCAGGACATCGGTGCCGATGTCGAGAGCCAGGACCTGCAGCACCCCGATCGCGAGGGGGAATACCCCCGCGCTGAGGGCCCAGACGACGAACGGGGCGAGCTCGGCCACGTTGTCGGTGAGGTGGTAGGTGAGGAATCGGCGCAGGTTGGCGAAGGTGGCTCGGCCCTGTTCGACCGCGGCGACGATGGTGCCGAAGTCGTCGTCGAGCAGCACCAGGTCGGCGGCCTCGCGGGCCACGTCGGTGCCGGAACGGCCCATCGCCACGCCGATCGCGGCCTCGCGCAGCGCCGGGGCGTCGTTGACGCCGTCGCCGGTCATCGCCACGACATGGCCGCGGTGACGCAACGCTTGGGCGATCCGCAGCTTGTCTTCCGGCGTGACCCGGGCGACGACGACCCCGTCGTTGTCGAGCAGCGCACCCAGCTCCGCATCGTCGCTGGGCAGATCGTTTCCCGTCGCCACGAACTGGTCCGGACCCAGGAGGCCCACTTCGACGGCGATGGCCCGCGCGGTGTCGGGATGATCCCCGGTCACCATGGCCACCCGGATGCCGGCGCGACGGCAGGCGGCCAATGCGGTGGCCGCGCCCTGGCGCGGCGGGTCTTCCAGCGCGATCAGCCCCAGCAAAGTGAGGTCGCGCTCCGCGTCGGAGTCGGAATCGGGCGTTTCGCCGGTGAGCTCGCGCGTGGCGACCGCCAGTACGCGCAGGCCGCGGCGAGCCAGCGCCCGCAGGGTGTCGGTTGATCCGGGCGGAACCGTGCAGCGCGGAAAGACCGCGTCGGGAGCGCCTTTGACGAGCACCATGTTCCCGGCGACCACGGACATGCGGCGGCGACGGGTGTCGAACGGAAACCTCGCCACGTCCGGGGTCCGGTGAGCGTCGTCGTCGGCGCTGACGCCGACGCGGCGTGCGAAAGCATCCAGCGCCGCCTCCATCGGATCCCCGTGCGCTACCCAGCGACCGTCCTTTTCGGTCACGCGCCCTGACGAGCAGCGCACGGCGACGCGGGCCAGATCCCGCAGAGCGGCCTCGCTGCCCGTGCAGCGCACCGTGGCCGTCGGTTCGTAGCCGTTGCCGTCGATGGTGGCGGTCCCGTCTGGCATCCACACCTCGACGACCGACATCTCGTTGCGGGTTAGGGTGCCGGTCTTGTCGGTGCAGATGAACGTTGTTGAGCCCAGCGTCTCCACGGCCTCCAGGTTCCGCACCAGCGCGTGCCGGCCGGCCATGCGCTGCGCCCCCATTGCCAGCGACAGGGTGACGGTGGGCAGTAGACCTTCCGGCACCACAGCCACCGTGACTCCGACCGCGAACAGAAACCCCGCGGAGGGTGGCGTGCCGAGCAGTAGCGCGACGCCGAAGAAGACCGCTCCCACGGCGACCGCGACGGCAGCGATGAGGCGTGACACCCGGTCGAGTTCTTTGCGCAGCGGGGTCGGCGCGGGCCGCTGCGCCTGGGTCAGGCGGGCGATCCCCGCCAGCCTGGTGTCCCGGCCGGTCGCCTCGACCGTGGCCCGGCCTTCCCCTTCGACCACGAAACAGCCGGCAGGCACGCTCTCACCGACCGCCGGGTGCTCGGGCACACTCTCTCCGGTCAGCGCCGAGGTGTCCACCGCCAGCGCGTGCACGACGTCCAGACGTAGGTCCGCCGAGATGCGATCGCCCTCGGCGAGCAGCACCACATCACCGATCACCAGGTCTTCGGCCGGTATCTGCCGGCGCACCCCGTCGCGGATGACGGTGACGCGCCGTGGCAGGAGCTCGCCCAACCGTTCCGACGCGTGCTCGGCACGCTGTTCCTGAGCGAACGCGAACAGCCCGTTGAGCACGATCACGACGAAAACCGCGACACCCAGTTGCGGCATCCCCGCGACGAATGCCAGGCCGCCGGCCACCCAGAACAGCAGCGCGAAAAAGTGCACCATCTCCGCGAGCAGCCGTCGCCAAGCCGGCATTCTGCGCGGTGCGGGCAACCGGTTCGGACCCGCCGCGTGCAATCGCGCAGCGGCCTGCTCCGAGGTCAAGCCCAGCCGCGCCGGCGCGGAATTCGTCACGCTCACCGCACCGACCGCCCTACCGGCCCGGCCGGATGGCCGCCATCACACACCGCGCCGCCGCTCGCCGGTGCGGCCGTTCAGCGGTCGTCGTCGTACCCACCCCACCGCGATGCTCACCGCGATCGCGCACAAGACCGACGCCACCACCACGCCTGCCACCACCAGACCGATCATCTCGACCGTTCCCATGGCCCCTCCTGTCCCTCACCAAGCCAGCGAAAACGACGCGGGCTCCGACGGATAGAGTCCAACGTCACCGTCGGGATGGAAACCATCGGGCGTCCAGGCTCGGCCGTCGGTCGATCGACCCACTACGAAAATTCGTCGGCGGCATGGTGTTCGGGCCTGCATCATCAATTTCGCCGAATGGTTTACACGGGGACCGTGCTGTTCTTGCTGTCCGATGAGTCCCGATACGTGACGGGGCAGGAATTCAAAAGTCGACGCCGGGGTGACCATCGACTAAACCGCCTACAGCGGCCAGCGGTTCGGCTCCGTCGCGTAACGCAAGGCTGCTGCGGGAGGCAACGGTTGTCGCTCGTTGAGCGCTATCGCATCGACCACGAGGGCGACGTAGCGACGCCAGCCGTCGCTGCCCGACTCCATGGTCGACAGCACGCTATAGAGCATCGCGACCAGGCGAGGCAGGTCATCGGCGACCAGGTCGGCGCGGACCTGGCCGAGCCGTTGGCCTTCGCGGGCGAGGTCGCTGAGCGCTTCGTTGAGTGGAACCGAGATATCGGACGAGATTGACCCCGATCGGTGCGCGGCAGTCAAAAGATTGTGCTCGCGGGCCCCCAATGAAATCGCTGCTTCGATCAGTTGGGTGAGACCACGCAGCGGATCCTCGGCGTGACGGGCGGTGTCGATCGCCGGCGTGAGATCCTCGGCGACGCTTTGATCCAGGGCGGCCCGGACCAGGTCGGCCTTGGTCGGGAACCTGCGGTAGAGCGTTCGTTCGCCGACTCCGGCGCGACGGGCGACGGCTTCGATGGGCGCATCCGGCCCGAACTCGCCGTAGACGGCCCGCGCGGCGCGCAGGATGCGCTCGGCGTTGCGCGCCGCGTCCGCCCGCAACGGCCGGTCTTCAACCGTCGTCATCTGCACAGCGTAACTGACGGTTGACTGCCAACTATCCGGCTTCTACGCTCCGTAGAACTGACAGATAGCTGACACTTAGAGCGGAAGCGCCGATATGTCAATGATTTCCGAGACGGACCTTCCCGTCATACCCGCCCGGCGGGATGCTCGATGCCCGCTTCGTCCGCCGGCCGACTTCGTGCGCTGGCGTCAGGAACCCGGCCTGCGACGGGCGATGTACCACGGGCAGCCGGCCTGGGTGGTGAGTCGCTACCACGACATCAGGGCGGCGCTGCTGGATCCGCGCCTGTCCGCGGACACCATCCCGGCCGCCATGAAACCGACAAGCACGGACAACACCACCCCGGTGATGTTCGCCCGGATCGACGACCCCGAGCATCATCGGTTGCGGCGCATGCTGACCGGTGACTTCACCTTCAGGCGTTGCGAACGGATGCGGTCGCAAATCCAGGAATTGGTCGATCAGCACCTCGATGACTTGATCGACAACGGACCGCCCGCTGACCTGGTTCGCGACTTCGGCTTGCCGGTGCCCTCACTGGTGATCGCGTTGCTGCTGGGTGTGCCGTCCGAAGACCTGGCGTTCTTCCAGTACCACTCCACGCGCGGGCTGGAGTGGACCACGACCGACGAGCAAAGGGCCGAATCCTTCGGGGCGATGTATGCCTACATCCAGGAGCTGGTCGATCGCAGGGCCGGCGATCCCGGCGATGACCTGATCAGCCGCCTGGTCACCGGCCACGTCGCGACCGGGCAGCTCACCCGCGAGACCGCCGCCATGACCGGCGTGGTCATGATGCTGGCCGGCCACGAGACCAGCGCCAACATGATCTCGCTGGGAACGGTTGCGCTGCTTGAACATCCGGATGTGTTCGCGCGGCTTGGCACGACCGACGATCATGGCGTGGTCGTCAACATCGTCGAGGAGCTCATGCGCTATCTCAGCATCGTGCACAGCCAGGTGGATCGAGTGGCGACCGAGGACTTCACCCTCGCCGGCCAGCCGATCCGCGCCGGAGACATGGTGTTGATGAATCTGCCCGCCGGCAACTGGGACGCCGATTTCGTCGATCATCCCGAAGTCTTCGACGCCGACCGAAACACGCGCGGGCACTTGGGTTTCGGCTACGGCGTGCACCAATGCATCGGCCAAAACCTTGCCCGGGTGGAAATGCAGGTCGCCTTCGCCACGCTGGCGCGGCGGCTGCCCACCCTGAAATTGGCGGCACCGGCCCACGAGCTTAAGTTCAAGGAAGCCGACATCTACGGGATGAAGGAGTTGCCGGTCAGTTGGTGACCAACGAGCTGCGCTTCGACGATCAGGTCGCCGTGATCACCGGCGCCGGTAGGGGGTTGGGCCGGCAGTATGCGTTGCTGCTCGCCGAGCGCGGCGCGCGCGTCGTGGTCAACGACATCGGCGGCTCGGTGACGGGGGAAGGCACCGACAGCGAGGCGGCCAACGCCGTCGCCGAGGAGATCCGCCGGCAAGGCGGCCAAGCCATCGCCGATACCCACGGCGTGACCAGCCCCGAAGGCGGACAGGCGATCATCGACACAGCCGTGCGCGCCTGGGGACGGGTGGACATCCTGATCAACAACGCGGGCATCGTCGGCGACGCGCCGTTCGAAGACATGACCGCGGAGCGGCTCGAACCCGTCCTCAACGTCCACCTCGATGGCGCGTTCTACGTCACGAGGCCAGTCTGGAAAGTCATGCGCGAACAGCGGTACGGCCGGGTGCTCAACACCTGCTCGGCCGCCGGAATCCTTGGGGCCGAGCGCATGAGCAACTACGGCGCGGCCAAGACCGCGTTGATCGGTTTCACCCGGGTGCTAGCCGCCGAAGGGGCCGAGCACGGCATCAAGGTCAACGCCGTCGCGCCGATCGCCTACACCCGGATGCTGACGCACTCGCTCGACGCCGCCGGCCCGCAGGACGACCCGGCGGCGCAGGCGGTGCTGAACGACCTTGTGGGCCAATACCTTCAACAACTCGACCCCGCGCAGGTCGCTCCGGTAGCCGCCTTCCTGACGCACCGGGACTGCCCGGTTTCCGGCGAGATCTACACGGCGGGAGCCGGACATGTCGCCCGCTTCTTCATCGGCAGGACAACGGGTTTCTACGACCCGAAGCTGTCGATCGAGGACGTGCGTGACCACCTCGATGAGATCCGCGACGAAGCCGGCTACACGGTCCCCGGTGGGCCCACCGACGAGATGGCCGCGCTCTTCGCGACGATCATGAACAGGTGAACGCCGTGCCGACGCCGTCCGGCGCGGGCCCCGGTCGGAGACAGCCGTAGGGCTCGATGCCCGCGGGGCTCAATCGTGCCGCCGACTGGTGCGCGTAGTTCACGCAATACAGACCGGTCGGATCGGCGCGGCAGCGATAGTCGCCGAACGACAGCGAATCACCGCTCGCCAGCTCGGGCCCATTGCCGTTGATGAATGGACCCGGATCTCCGCGCGACGCACCGACCTGCAAGTTCTGGCCGTCGAAGCTCACCCAGCCGCCCTGCCAGTCGCCGTAGGACGTCGGCGGCGCGGGCGGTGGATTGGTCAGGCTCACCAGGCAGAGCAGCGCGCCGCCCGTGTGCTTGGAATCGGTCACGCAGGAGGCTTTGCCTCCCGCCGCCGTGAAGGCGATGTCGTCACCGAGTGCGGTGGTGGCACCGTCGCGGGCGGCGTTGTGAAAGTGACCCGGATCCGCGGGATGTCCCGCCTCGATCCAGGCGATGACGTCGGAGATCGGCGCCCCGGCCGGCGGAGCCGCGGACGGGGCCGGCGGTTTGCTCCCCGATGAAGTGGTGGCGGCGCCTGCGGAGGTCCGGGTTTGCTGCGCCCGGCCGCCGACCGTGTGCGAACACGCGGCGACCAGTAACGACGCTGCGAGCAGCGCGGCGATCCGCATCCAGTCAGGCTAACCGCCACGCGGTGAAAATTAAGGCGCTGCGCGCGCGTTACGCCCGCCATGTCCGCTAACGTCGGTTTATGCACCAGCGCACTGTGCGCGCACGCACGACGATCGGGACTGTGGAAGGCTTCACCCGCGACGGCGTCCACCGTTGGCGATCCATCCCCTACGCACGCCCACCGGTCGGGCCCCTGCGGTTGCGAGCGCCCCGGCCGGCGCAACCGTGGTCGGGTGTGCGGCACTGCCATGGCTTCGCCAACTGCGCACCCCAACAGCGGCGGTACACGATGCTCGGGGTCGGCCGCTACCAGCCGATGGGGGAGGACTGCCTCACCCTCAACGTCGTCACCCCCGAAATCCCGGCCGAAGAGCCGCTGCCCGTCATGGTTTTCATCCACGGCGGTGGCTACATCCTGGGCAGCTCGGCCACGCCGCTGTACGACGGCGCGGCGCTGGCGCGCCGCGGTTGTGTGTACGTGTCGGTGAACTACCGGCTGGGCGCGTTGGGCTGCCTCGACCTGTCGTCGCTCTCGACGCCCGACATCACCATCGACAGCAACCTGTTCCTGCGCGACCTGGTGATGGCGTTGCGCTGGGTGAAAGACAACATCTCCGCGTTCGGCGGCGACCCGGACAAAGTCACGATCTTCGGGGAGAGCGCCGGCGCGCACATCACCGCCACGCTGTTGGCGGTGCCGGCCGCCGAAGGGCTGTTCGCCCGGGCCATTGCGGAAAGCCCCGCCTCCGGGATGGTTCGGTCGCCAGAGACCGCCGCGGAATTCGCGATGCGCTTCGCCGCATTGTTGGGCGCTCGCCCGCGGGACGCCGCCGAGGTACTGATGCAGGCGTCCCCGGCGCAACTGGTGGACGCCCAGCACCGATTGATCGACCAAGGCATGGAGGACAGGCTCGGCGCGTTCCCGATCGGCCCGGTCGCCGGCGACGACGTCGTGCCCCTCGATCCCGTCGAGGCGATGCGCGGTGGCCGCGCGCACCGGGTGCCGCTCATCGTGGGCACCAACGCCGAAGAGGGCCGCCTGTTCACCCGCTTCCTCAAAATGCTGCCGACCAATCAGGCGATGATCGAGGAGCTGCTGGCCGACACGGAACCCGCTGCGCGCGAACGGATCACCGCCGCCTACCCGGATTATCCCGCGCCCTCGGCATGCATCCAGCTCGGCGGTGACTTCGCGTTCGGCTCGGCGGCCTGGCAGATCGCCGAGGCCCACAGCGCGCACGCGCCCACCTACCTCTACCGGTACGACTACGCGCCGCGCACGTTGCGCTGGTCGGGCCTGGGCGCCACTCATGCCACCGAGTTGCTGGCCGTCTTCGACGTCTACCGCACCCGATTCGGCGCCCTGTTGACCGCCGCGGCCGATCGCCGCGCCGCGTTGCGGGTGAGCAACCAGGTCCAACGGCGCTGGCGGGCCTTCAGCCACTCCGGCGCGCCCGGCGACGACTGGCCCACCTACAGCACCGCCGACCGTGCCGTCATGGTCTTCGACCGCAAGAGCCGCGTCGAGTTCGATCCACATCCGCATCGCCGGATTGCCTGGGATGGCTTCTCCCTGGCGCGGTGACCTGGCACGCTGACCCTCATGCATGCCGACATCGCGCAAGTCATCGAACGCCCGGGAGATCTCACCGCCGAATGGCTGACCACGGCGATCGGCGCCGGACCCGTCGCCGACTTCGCCGTGGAGCGCATCGGCACCGGACAGATGAGCGAGTGCTACCGCGTCCGGCTCAACTACGCCGACGGCGCTCCGGGTCCCGGCCGGCCCGCGTCCGTCGTGCTCAAGGTGGCCGCCACCGACCCGGTGAGTCGGCAAACGGGGCTGGCCCTGGGCCTCTACGAACGCGAGGTCCGGTTCTACGGCGACATAGCGCCACGGCTGGGCGGGCCGATCGCGCCGTGCTACCACGCCGCCGTCGATGCCTCGACGGGTGCGTTCGATCTCCTGCTGGGCGATGCCGGGCCGGCGATCGTCGGGGACGAAATCGCCGGCGCGACAGCCGAACAGGCGCGCCTCTGCGTCGTGGAGCTGGGGCGGTTGCACGGGCCGCTGCTCGGCGACACGGTGCTGGCCGAAGCCCCGTGGCTGAACCGTGATTCGCCGCTCAACCAGGCGATGATCGCCCCGCTCTACGCCGGGTTCATCGACCGCTACGGCGACCAGATCGCGCCGGAGCACCGCATGGTGTGCGAACGCCTGGTCGCGTCCTTCGACGGGTATCTGGCCCAAGAGGGGGCGCCGGACCGCATCCAGGGTCTGATGCACGGTGACTACCGGTTGGACAACCTGCTGTTCGGGACGGCCGGGGCGGACCGTCCGTTGACGGTCGTCGATTGGCAGACGGTGTCCTGGGGGCCGGCCCTGACCGACCTGTCGTATTTCCTCGGCTGCGCGTTGCCGACCCCCGATCGCCGGGAACACTATGATGCGCTGCTTCGGGCTTATCACGGGGCGCTCGGGCCGACGGCACCCCTGTCGCTCGCCGACGTCGCCGAAGGCGTTCGCCGGCAAAGCTTTTTCGGTGTGATGATGGCGATCGTGTCCTCGATGCTGGTGGAGCGGACCGAGCGCGGCGACCGGATGTTCATGACGATGCTGCAACGACACTGTGATCACGTGCTCGACACGGACGCGCTGGCGACGCTGCCCGTCGCGGTGACGCCCGAACCCCTGCGGCCTTCGGAGGAGGACGAATCCGCGCACGCGCCGACCGCCGAGCCGCTGTGGAGCGAGAGCTGGTACGCCGACTTCGCCGATGTGGCACAGGGATTGGGCGGCTGGTTCCGCCTCGGCCTGATCGCCAACGAGCGGACCGCGTGGGTGCACGCCCTGCTGTGCGGCCCGGATATGCCGACCGTCGCCGTGGACGCGCGGGTGCCGCTGCCGGCGGACCCGTGGGAAATATCCACCGACTCCTTCGAACTCGGCCATGCCGCGACGGCGCCGCTGCAGTCCTACCGCATCGACCTGCGGGCGCGGGCTCAGGCCTATCCCGATCCGTCGGCGTTGTTGCGCGGGGAGGCCGGCACCCCCGTCGAGATGGCGATGAACCTGGTGTGGGCCACCGACGGCGTCCCTTACAAGTACCGCTTGACGACGCGGTATGAGATCCCGTGCCGGGTCTCGGGAACGGTCACCGTCGGCGACACCGGCTACCGGGTCGAGTCGGTTCCCGGGCAGCGCGATCATTCCTGGGGTGTGCGCGACTGGTGGAGCATGGACTGGATCTGGAGCGCGCTGCACCTCGATGACGGCACCCACCTGCACGGGGTGAACATCCGCATTCCCGGCGCGCCCGCCTTCAGCATCGGCTACGCGCAGAGCGCCGGGGGGACGGTCACCGAACTGCAGGCCGTGGAGTCGCGGGAATCGTTCGGCGCCAACGGCTTACCGCTAAAGGCCACGCTGACCCTGGAGCCGGGCGAAATCACCGCGGACCTCGACGTGCGGGGGCACGCGCCGGTGCGCCTGACCGCGGCCGACGGGCGGGTCAGCCAGTTCCCGCGGGTCTGGGCCACCGTCAACACGGTCGACGGTCGCCGCGGGGTCGGCTGGGTGGAGTGGAACCGCAACCTCCCCGCAGAAACCGAGTGAGCGGACCGGCGCCCGTCGTCGTGATGGGCGTCTCGGGATCGGGCAAGTCGACCGTGGGAACCGCGCTCGCGCAACGCTTGCGGGTTCCCTTCATCGACGCCGACACGCTGCACCCGCGCACCAACATCGCCAAGATGGCGGCCGGTGAGCCGCTCGATGACGACGACCGCCTTCCCTGGCTGGACCGGGTCGGCGAGTGGTTGGCCGCGCACCGCGCCGGCGGGGTGGTGAGTTGTTCGGCGCTCAAGCGCAAGTACCGCGACCAGTTGCGCGGGCATTGCCCGCAGGTCGAGTTCCTTCACCTCGCCGGTTCGCCGGCGCTCATCGGCGGCCGACTGGCCGCCCGGACGGGCCACTTCATGCCCACCACCCTGTTGCGCTCGCAATTCGACGCGCTGGAACCGCTCGCCGCCGACGAGTGCGGCATGACCGTCGAAGCCGGCCGGGACGTCGACGCGATCGTCGACGCGTTCCTGACGGGGCGGACGCCCTAGCCGGCGGCCGATTGGCTCACGAGGAAAGCTTGCGGCGACCCGTCTTGACCTGCTCACCGAGCCGCTCGCGGGCGGTGTCCGCCAGGTAGCCACCGCGAGCGCGGGCGGTGTCGGCCAGGTAGCTGCCACGCGCGCGGGCGGTGTCGGCGAGATCCTCGCCCCGATCCAGCGCCGTGCTCGCCAGTTCCTCCCCGCGCTTGCGCGCCTTCTTGGCCAGCTTCTCGCTGCGCTTGCGCGCCTTCTTGGCCAGCGGCGCGGCCCAGTCGGCGGCGTCGTCGGCGAACTCTTCCCCGCGCTTCTGCGCCTTCTTCACCAGCGGCGCGGCGCGCTCGGCGGCCTCTTCGGCGAGTTCTTCGCCACGCTTGCGGGCCTTCTTTGCCAGCGGCTTGCCGCGTTCGGCGGCCGTGCTGGCGAATTCGCGGCCACGCTCGAGCGCGGCCTCGGCGTAGGGCGCGCCGCGTTCGGCGGCCGTGCTGGCCAGTTCGCGGCCACGTTCGGCGCCGACCTGCAGGCCGTGCACGATCTTCTCGCCCAACTCCGCAAAGTCGGTATCGAACGCGGAGTCATCTGACCCCGGTAGCGCCGACGACACTCTCTCCGAGAGCCGCTCGGCCGCCCTGCGCCCCCGCCACCCGAGTGACGGCTTGCCCGCCGTATCGGCGGACGCGATCAACAACCCGCCGACCAGGCTGAGGTCGGTGAGGAACTGCTGGCGCTTCTGGGCTTTGGCCTGCGGATCGCTCTCGTTCCAGAACGAGTGCGCACCGAGGTTGGCGGGCAGCACCGTGACCGCGAGCGCGGCCGAGGCGACGCGGGGCAGCTTGCCGGTGGCAAGCAGCAGGCCTCCGCCGATCTGGACGGCCGCGGTGATTTGCGCGAACGTCTCGGGGTCGCTCGGGATGTTGCCGCTCACCGAATCCGGCAGCGCCTGCAAACCATCCACCGCGGGCGCGGCGGCCGCCGCGGCCGATTTGGGATTGAGCAGGGAATTGACTCCTTGGCCGATGAACGCCACTGACAGCAACGGGCGCGCGATTCTCCGGATCACCATGGCCGGTGGATTACCCGACTGGTTCGCGGACAAACCGCCCCGCCCATCTGCGCAGCTGAAGCGCCATGCCGGGCCACACCGATAGGGTGAGACCCGTGAGGGCGTTGATCATCGTCGACGTGCAAAACGATTTCTGCGAGGGTGGTTCGCTTCCGGTGACCGGCGGCGCCGCCGTCGCGCCCGCCATCAACGCGTATCTGGCCGGCGAGCCGGGCTATCAGCACGTGGTAGCAACCCAGGACTTCCACATCCAGCCGGGCGACCATTTCTCCGACCGGCCGGACTACTCGTCGTCGTGGCCCCCGCACTGCATCGCGGGGAGCCCGGGCGCGGACCTGCGGCCCGACCTGGACACCAGCCGGATCGAGGCGGTGTTCCGCAAGGGCGCCTACGCCGCGGCCTACAGCGGCTTCGAGGGCGTCGAAGAGAACCAGACCCCACTGCTGGACTGGCTGCGGCAACGGGGGGTCGACGCCGTCGACGTGGTCGGCATCGCCACCGACCAGTGCGTCCGCCGGACCGCGGAGGACGCCGCGCGGGCGGGCCTGTCCACCCGGGTGCTGGTGGACCTGACGGCGGCCGTCTCGCCGGAATCGGCCACCGAAGCACTGGAGGAGATGCGGTCCGCGGGCGTCGAGCTGGTTGGGGGACCGTGATGGGAGCGCCACCGGCCCGCGAGA
The DNA here is from genome assembly GCF_001667665.1 of Mycobacterium sp. E342. NCBI lineage: Bacteria > Bacillati > Actinomycetota > Actinomycetes > Mycobacteriales > Mycobacteriaceae > Mycobacterium > Mycobacterium sp. E342. The sequence continues at coordinate 68,762 of NZ_LZJM01000284.1, read as the reverse complement.
CGCTGCTGGCCGCCGTCGAGCGATCGCCTCGGGCGGCCGCCGCGCACGACCGCGCCGGGTGGGTGGCGCTGTTCACCGACGACGCCCGGGTCGAGGACCCGGTCGGGTCGCGGCCGCACGTCGGTCACGAACAGATCGGCCGCTTCTATGACACCTTCATCGGTCCGCGCGAGATCACCTTTCACCGCGACCTCGATATCGTCTTCGGGACCGTGGTGCTGCGGGATCTCGAGCTCGAAGTGGCGATGGGCCCGCGGGTTACGATGCACATCCCCGCGTTCTTGCGTTATGACCTGCGAGACATCAACGGGCAGTGGCGGATTGAGAATCTGCGGGCCTACTGGGAACTGCCCGCGATGATGCTGCAATTCCTGTCGACAGGCCCGCGCGCGGTATCGCCGGCCCTGCAACTGTCGCGCGGCCTACTGGGCAATCAGCGGCTGCGCGGCATGGCCGGCTTCCTGGCGGGATTCCGGCGGGTGGGCGCGGGGCACAAGAAACTCGCGGAGGCGTTCTTGCGTGCCACCGCGCGCCACGATCACAACGCGGCTACGCGGGCCCTCTCGGCAAGCGCCACAATAACTCTCGGCGACCACGAGGCGCTCGACCTGGCCGGGCTCACCGATCAACTGGACGGCGCCACTCCGACGAAGACGATCAGCGCGGGCCCCACGGTGGCGATCTCGGTCGGCCATGGGCGCGGCATTGTGTTCGCCGACATGGGATGGCGGGGCGGCACCATCGACCGGATCCGGTATTTTCCCGGCTGACCCGGTCAACGCGACACCAGCAGCGCCAGTGAGGCCACCGCCATGCACAGGTATGCCCCGGGGAACGCGATGTTGTACAGCACATGGGCCCGCAGGTGCGCCACGACTGCGCCGACGAAAAACAGCACCAGCCCGGTGGCGGCCGCGATTCCCAAGGCGCGCAACCCCATCAGGCCCACGACCAGCCCGATCGCGCCGGCCAACTTGACCGCACCCAGCGCGGGCAACCACGACCGCGGGACACCCACTTCGGCCGAGTTCGCCAGGACGAATCCCGCGGGGATGAGATCGGCCACGGCGATCCCGGCGGTGATGGCGGCGGTCAACAGCGTGATCACCACGTATGCGGTGTTCATCTGTGCCAAACCCCCGCGGGGCGGCCGGTTTTGCGGTGGCGAGCCGGATGGTCGCCGCGCGCTTGGTGGCGCACAATCGATAAGGTCATGGTGCTGGCCTCCTTTGCAACAGAGAGCTCGACGGACGCGGTCATTCTCTTGACGGCTCCTGTGCGGAAAAGGTGACCCATGAGCGCCCCGGAAAATTTGGCCGATCTCGCGCAGCGTTTCGATGCCGACCGGCGACAGCTGAGGTCCGTCGCGTTCCAGCTGCTGGGCTCGGCGGCCGACGCCGACGACGCGGTTCAGTCGGCGTGGCTCAAGGCCAGCCGCGCCGATTTCGGCGCGGTCGACAACCTCACCGGCTGGTTCACCACGATCACCGCGCGCGAGGCCGTCGACCAGCTCCGGGCGCGCAAGAGACGGGCCGAACTACCGCTCGCCACCACCGACGAGCTGGACCGGCTGACCGCAACCTCATCGGCGCCCGCGGATGAGGACGCGCTGTTGACCGAGTCGGTGAGCAACGCGCTGCTCGTGGTCCTCGACCGGCTCTCCCCGGCGCAGCGTGTCGCGTTCGTGCTGCACGACCTGTTCGCGGTGCCCTTCGAAGAGGTCGCCACCGCGTTGAACCGGTCGCCGGACGCCGCGAAGAAGCTGGCAAGCCGGGCGCGTGGGCGGCTGCAGGCGGAGCCGGATGGCCCACCCGGGCGCGCGGCCAAGCACCTCGAGATCGTCGAAGCGTTTCTCGCGGCGTCCCGCGGCGGTGACATCGCCGCTCTGCTCGAGCTGCTGGCGCCGGACGTGGTCCGCACGGTGGATCGCGCGCTGGTTCCCGACGACGTGCCGACCGAGGTGCGCGGCGCCACGCAGGTCGCGGAGGAGACCCGCCGATTCGCTCAGCGGGCGCGCGCCGGTGTTGTCATGCTCATCGACGGGGCGCCGGGCGTCGTGATCGCCCCACAGGGGCGTGCGCAGGCGCTGTTGCTGATCGATATCGGGCCCGACGACCGCATCCGCGCGATCGACATCATCGGGGATCGCGATCGCATCGGCCGGGCCGTTCTGGCATTGCCGATCCGGCCGATCCGGCAACCCCACAGCCGCATCGGGTACCAAGGACATCAGACACCGCCGGCCGGGCGGCCGGCAACGGGGCGAGAACGGGAGCACGATGCTCGATAAGCCGTTCGGGCGGCGCGGCCTGCTGCGCGGTGCCGGCGCGCTCACCGCGGCATCGCTGGCGCCGTGGGCCGCCGGCTGTGCCCCCGAAGACGACTCGTTGACGTTCTTCTTCGCGGCCAACCCCGACGAACGCGATGCCAGGCTCCGCATCGTGAACGAGTTCGAGCGCCGTCACCCGGACATCAAGGTTCGCCCGGTGTTGTCGGCCCCGGGCGTGATGCAGCAGCTGTCGACGTTCTGCGCCGGCGGCAAGTGCCCGGATGTGTTGATGGCCTGGGATCTCACCTACGCCGAGCTGGCCGCCCGGGGCGTGCTGCTCGACCTCAACACCATGCTGTCGGGCGATCGGGCCTTCGCGGCCGAACTGAAGTTGGACGGCATCGCGACGCTGTATGACAGCTTCGCCTTCAACGGAGGCCAATACGCGCTCCCGGAGCAATGGTCCGGAAACTACCTGTTCTACAACAAGCGGCTGTTCGCCGAGGCCGGGGTGCCGCCACCGCCCAGAACGTGGCAGCAGCCGTGGAGCTTCGCCGAATTCTTGAACACCGCCACCGCGCTCACCAAGCGCGACCGCTCCGGCCGGGTGACCCAGTGGGGCTTCGTGAACATGTGGTTCTCGTACTATTCGGCCGGGCTGTTCGCCATGAACAACGGCGTGCCGTGGTCCACCCCGCTGAAGAACCCGACCCACTTCAACTTCGGCGACGACGCGTTCATCGAGGCGGTGCAGTTCTACGCCGACCTGGCCAACAAGCACAGGGTCGCGCCCAATGCCTCCGAGGTGCAATCGATGTCCACGCCCGACCTGTTCGCCGCCGGCCGGGCGGCGATGGCGATGGGCGGCCACTGGCGCTACCAGACCTTCATCCGGGCCGACGGCCTGGATTTCGACGTCACACCGTTGCCGGTGGGTCCGCGTCGGCAGGGCCAGCCCGCCCACTCCGACATCGGTTCCACCGGGCTGGCCATCTCCGCGACCAGCCAGCGCAAGGAGCAGGCATGGGAGTTCGTGAAATTCGCGACCGGTCCGGTCGGGCAGGCGCTGATCGGTGAATCCAGCCTTTTCGTGCCGGTGCTGCAATCCGCGCTCACTTCGCCCGGATTCGCCCAGGCCCACCGGAATGTCGGCAACCTCGCCGTGCTCACGCAAGGGCCGGCGTACTCCGAAGGGCTTCCGGTCACCCCGGCATGGGAGAAGATCGTCGCGTTGATGGACCGCAGCTTCGGACCGGTGCTGCGTGGCTCACGGCCCGCGACATCCCTGGCCGGCCTGTCGCCCGCCATCGACGAGGTGCTGCGCACCCCATGACCTCCCTCGACACCAGCCCGGCGCCCGGCCGCGTGACCCGCAAGCCCGTCAGCGGCGCGGGCCCCTGGCGACGGCGCGCCCGGGCCGGCCGCCTCTTCGTGGCGCCGAACCTGGCCGCCGTCGCGGTGTTCATGCTGTTTCCGCTCGGGTTCTCGCTGTACATGAGCTTTCAGCGGTGGGACGTCTTCAGGCCGCCGAAGTTCGTGGGGCTCAAAAACTTCCACGATCTGTTCACCTCGGATCCGCTCTTTGTGATCGCCATCCGCAACACCGTCATCTTCACCGTCGGAACGGTCGTGCCGACCATCGTCGTCAGTCTCGTCGTGGCCGGCGTGCTGAACCGAAAGGTCAGGGGCATCGGCGTTTTCCGCACCATCGTCTTTCTGCCGCTGGCCATCTCGTCGGTGGTCATGGCGGTCGTCTGGCAGTTCGTCTTCAACACCGACAACGGGTTGCTCAACATCATGCTGGGCTGGGTCGGGATCGGCCCGGTCCCGTGGCTGGTCGAACCCCAATGGGCGATGGCCTCGTTGTGTGTCGTCAGCGTGTGGCGCAGCGTGCCGTTTGCCACCGTCATCCTGCTCGCGGCGATGCAGGGCGTTCCCGAGACCGTCTACGAGGCGGCACGAATCGACGGGGCCGGCGAGATACGGCAGTTCGTGTCCATCACCGTGCCGCTGATCCGTGGGTCGATATCATTCGTGGGCGTCATCTCGATCATCCATGCGTTCCAGGCATTCGACCTGGTTTACGTCCTCAACGGTGCGAACGGCGGTCCCGAAACCGCCACGTATGTCCTGGGCATCATGCTGTTCCAGCACGCGTTCTCCTTCCTGGAATTCGGGTACGCGTCCGCGCTGGCGTGGGTGATGTTCGCCATCCTGCTGGTGCTGACCGTGGTGCAGCTGCGGATCACTCGGCAACGCTCTTGGGAGACGTCACGTGGCCTCAGCTGAGCGGTTGTTCACCCGCAATGTCGTTCGTAGCCTGCTGGTCTACACCGCGCTGCTCGCCATCGCCTGGTGCTGGTTGTTCCCGATCGCCTGGGCCGTGTCCGGCTCATTGAAGCGGGAAGGCGAGATCACCGAGCCGAGGCTGCTACCCGCGCACCCGCGGTGGTCCAACTACACCGAGGTGTTCTCGTTGATGCCGTTCGCGCGGATGTTCTTCAACACCGTGCTGTACGCCGGGTGCGTGACCGCCGGGCAGGTGTTCTTCTGCTCGCTGGCCGGATACGCGTTCGCCAGACTGCAATTCCGCGGCCGTGAGACGCTGTTTGTGTTATACCTTGGCACCTTGATGGTGCCGCTGACCGTGACCGTGATCCCGCAGTTCATCCTGATGCGGACCGTCGGGTGGGTCGACACCCCCTGGTCGATGATCGTGCCGGGCTTGTTCGGCAGCGCATTCGGCACCTACCTGATGCGGCAGTTCTTCCGGACGCTTCCCACCGACCTGGAGGAGGCGGCAATACTCGACGGTTGTTCGCCGTGGCAGATCTATTGGCGAATCCTGTTGCCCCACGCCCGCCCCGCGGTGGTGGTGCTGGCTGTGCTCACCTGGGTCAACGTCTGGAACGACTTCCTGTGGCCGCTGCTGATGCTTCAGCGCAACAGCCTGGCCACGCTGACGCTGGGCCTGGTGCGGCTGCGGGGCGAGTATGTCGCGCGCTGGCCGATCATCATGGCGGCTTCGATGGTGATCATGCTGCCGTTGGTCATCATCTATGCGATCGCGCAGCGGTCCTTCGTCAGGGGGATCGCGGTATCGGGACTGAACGGATAACCTGTGGCCTCAGTGAGTTTCGAGCAAGCGACGCGGTGCTACGCCGGGGCCGACCGCCCGGCCCTGGACAGCCTCGACCTGGAGGTCGCCGACGGCGAGTTCGTCGTCCTGGTCGGTCCCTCCGGATGCGGCAAGACCACCTCGCTGCGAATGGTCGCCGGGCTCGAGACGCTGGACTCCGGACGCATCCGGATCGGGGACCGCGACGTCACCACCGTCGACCCCAAGGATCGCGACGTCGCAATGGTGTTCCAGAACTATGCGCTCTACCCACACATGACGGTCGCGCAGAACATGGGCTTCGCCCTCAAGATCGCCAAGACACCGAAGGCCGAGATCCGGGAGCGGGTCCTAGACGCGGCGAGACTGCTTGACCTGCAGCCATATCTGGACCGCAAGCCCAAGGACCTCTCCGGCGGGCAACGCCAACGGGTGGCGATGGGACGCGCGATCGTGCGCCGCCCGCAGGTCTTCCTGATGGACGAACCGCTGTCCAACCTCGATGCCAAACTGCGCGTGCAAACCCGCAATCAGATCGCCGCATTGCAACGGCGGCTCGGCACCACCACCGTCTACGTCACCCATGACCAGGTCGAGGCGATGACCATGGGCGATCGGGTCGCGGTCCTGTGCGACGGTGTGCTGCAACAGTTCGCCGCGCCCCGCGAGCTGTACCGCAACCCGGTCAACGTCTTCGTCGCGGGTTTCATCGGGTCGCCGGCGATGAACCTGTTCACCCTGCCGATCGTCGATTCCGCCGTGTCGCTGGGGGATTGGCCCATCCCGCTACCACGGCAGCTCACCGCCACCGCGAGCGAGGTGGTCGTCGGCGTCCGCCCCGAGCTCCTCGACCACGTCGACCTCCATCTCGACACCCTGGCCGCCCAGTTCGAAATGCTCGGGGCGGACGCCTACCTCTACGGCCGAATCACAGGCTCCGGCAAGGTCATCGATCAGCCCGTCGTCGCGCGTGCCGACGGGCGTCGGCCTCCGGAGAAGGGCAGCCGGGTGCGCCTGCACCCGGAACCGGGGCACCTGCACTTCTTCGGCGTGGACGGCCGGCGAATCTGTTGAGGGGGTGAGGCGATGGAGGCGGCCGTGAGCGTATCCCGCGCCGATCTGGTGTGTGAAGGCGGCGGCGTCCGGGGAATCGGGCTGGTCGGCGCGGTCGATGCGCTCTCCGAGGCCGGCTACCGGTTTCCGCGCGTCGCGGGTAGCAGCGCGGGCTCGGTCGTCGCGTCGCTGGTGGCCGCGCTACAGGTCGCGGGCGAGCCGCTGAGCCGGCTCGCGGAAATCATGCGGACCATCGACTACCGGAAGTTCCTGGATCGCAGCGTGATCGGGGAGGTGCCACTGATCGGTGGGGCACTGTCGCTGTTGATGTCCGACGGTGTCTACCGCGGCGCCTACTTGGAACGGCTGCTCGCCGGCCTGCTCGCTGACTTGGGCGTGCGGACGTTCGGCGACCTGCGCACGGGCGAGGAGCCGGACCAGTTCGCCTGGTCGCTCGTCGTCACGGCCAGTGACCTGTCCCGGCGCCGGCTGGTGCGGATCCCGTGGGACCTCGGCTCCTACGGCATCGACCCCGACGACTTTCCGGTGGCCCGTGCCGTGCACGCCTCGTCGGCGATTCCGTATGTGTTCGAGCCCGTCCGGGTGGGCGGCGCCACCTGGGTCGACGGCGGCCTCCTGTCCGACTTCCCGGTGGAACTGTTCGACCGCCCCGACGCGCAACCGCGATGGCCGACCTTCGGCATCCGGCTGTCCGCGCGTCCCGGCATTCCGCCCACCCACCCGGTCCACGGGCCAGTCTCCTTGGGAATCGCCGCGATCGAGACACTGGTGAGCAACCAGGACAATGCGTACATCGACGATCCGTGCACCGTACGGCGCACCATCTTCGTCCCCGCAGACGAGGTCAGCCCGATCGACTTCGACATCACCGCCGAGCAACGCGACGCCCTCTATCAACGAGGATTGCAGGCGGGCCAACAGTTTCTGCGGACCTGGAGCTACCCGGACTACCTGGCCGCATGCGGCGACCCGGAGAAAGGCGCGCCCTAGCAGGGTCAGATCCCGCGGCGACGACTATCCCCGCGCGCAGCGGATCTCATGCAGACGATGCTCGACCCGCTCGACGTCGGCCGGCAAGGGCAATTGGTTCGTGATCCGGGTGATTTCGACGCCGATGTCAACCGGATTGATCGGCCAGAATTGGCGCCTCATGAGTTTGGTTGCGATGGCCTTGATCTCGTCGTCGCACAGTCGTCGGCGAGCCAAGGCGGCCACGGGCGAGTATCCGGTCGTGGGCATGCCGGCGGGGTAGCCGGCCCGCACGAAAGCCACAATGCTCGACACCCAAAGTGCCAGGTCCATACTCCCACCTCGCTCACCGCCGCGATCGACGAATGAGCGGCAGTTCTTACGACTAGCAACGTAACATCGGCAACGTCATCAGCTCAGTAACGCCACACAGTTAAAACGCATTTTTTACGCGCCGGTATTGCATCGGCGGCACGGGCGATCTCGGTCACGATGCTCCTCGAGCGGGCGTGCCGTAACGCCGTTTGGCCGCAAGGGTTCCTAGTATTGCCGGGTGGCTGATCGCTATGGAACCGATGTCCTTGCCGCCGCGGGCCGGCGCAAGCCCCGCTCGACCGAGCACCCCGCCGAGCCTGGGCTGGTGGTCGAGGACGTGCAATCCGGATACGTCGGTGCGGTGGTACGAGTCGAGTACGGGCGGGTCGATCTCGAAGACCGGCACGGGCACGTGCGCGGCTTCCCTTTGGGCCCAGGCTATTTGCTGGAGGGCCGCCCGGTGATCCTGACGGCGCCGCGCCGTGCGGTGCCCGTCGCCGCCGCGAGGACGGCCTCGGGGTCGGTGGCCGTGCCGGGCGCCCGCGCGCGGGTAGCCCGTGCCAGCCGGATCTATGTGGAGGGTCGCCACGACGCCGAACTCATCGCCCAGGTGTGGGGAGAGGACCTGCGGATCGAGGGGGTCGTCGTCGAGCACCTCGGCGGCGTGGACGACCTGGTGGGCATCGTGGCCGAGTTCGCGCCCGCCCCGGGTCGTCGGCTCGGTGTGCTGGTCGATCACCTCGTCACGGGTTCGAAGGAGGCGAGGATCGCCGACGCGGTGCGGCGCGGACCGGGAGGCAGCGACACCCTGGTGGTCGGCCATCCCTACGTCGACATCTGGCAGGCCGTGAAACCCCAGCGCCTCGGCTTGACCGGCTGGCCGGACGTGCCGCGGCACATCGAGTGGAAGCACGGCGCGTGCCGGGCGCTCGGGTTGCCCCACGCCAATCAGGCCGACATCGCCAGGGCCTGGCGGCATATCCGGTCCCGCGTGCGCGACTGGAATGACCTGGAACCGGCGCTGATCAGTCGCGTCGAGGAACTCATCGATTTTGTGACGCAGCCGTCCCCGTGACGCCGCGGGATCGCACCGAGCCGGGATCGCGGCCCTGGTATCGCCAGTGTTGTTTCCCCGCAACAGCAGTGGCCCTGATGGCGGCGTGCTGTGTGATCGCCTGCGGTCATCCGGGTGGTAATGCGGAGCGCCCGGGAGGCGGGAAATCCGGCGGCGTCAATGCGGTGAACGTCACCATGGCCAGCGTCGGCGGCAAAGAGGTGTGCGCGCTGGACAACGACACCGTGTCGGCCGGCCCGGTGACGTTCACGCTCGCCAACACGAACGCACCGGGGATCAGTGAGGTCGAATTGCTCTCCGACCAGCGGATCGTCGGCGAGAAAGAGGACCTCGCTCCCGGACTGGACCCGGTCTCGTTCACCGTCACCCTCGACGGTGGTTCGTACGAACTGTATTGCCCCGGCGCCAGCCGCGAACACCAGGCCTTGACGGTGACGGGCCGGGCGGCAGCGAGGCCGGCGGGCGCCGTCGCGGGCATCCTCAACCAGGGCACCAAGGACTACGCGGCATACATCATCAAGCAGATCGGTGAGCTCGGCGACGGGGTCAAGGCGCTCGACGCCGCCGTGCGGTCGGGCAACGTTGACGCCGCGAAGGCCGCATACGCCAAAGCCAGGCTCTTCTGGGAGCGTTCGGAGTCAGCGGTTGGCGGATTCATCGTGTTGGGCTTCCCGGCCGGCGACAATGCCGGGAAATTCGACTATCTGATCGACATGCGCGAGTCCACCCCCGTCGATGCGAAAGTCGGCTGGAAGGGTTTCCACGCCATCGAACGTGACCTGTGGCAGGGCGGGGCGATCACCCCCGCCACAATGAATCTCAGCACCGAATTGGTCGACAACGTCGTCAAGTTGAACGCAGTCGTCGCGCTCCTGCAGTATCAGCCCGAGGACCTGGCCAACGGTGCCAGCGACCTGATCGAAGAGATCCAGAACACCAAGATCACCGGCGAGGAGGAGGCGTTCAGCCACCTCGACTTGGTGGACTTTTCGGGCAATGTGGAGGGCGCCCAGCAGGCATACGCTTCGCTGAGGCCGGGCCTGGAGAAAATCGACGGCAACCTGGTCGGCCGGATCGACCAGCAATTCCGCACGGTGCTGACCACGTTGGCCGGGTACCGCGAGCCCAACGCCCTGGGCGGGTTCCGGACGTACACCGCCGCACTGAAGGCGACCGACGCGCCGAAGTTGACCGCGGTCATCCAGCCGCTGCACCAAAGCCTGTCGGCGGTCGCCCAGAAAGTCGCCGCTGCGGGCTGACCGTGACCGACGACATCGCCGAGCCCGCAGAAGCCGCATCGGTTTCGCGCCGGCGCGTGCTCGGCGGCGCCGCGCTGGCCGGGCTTACCGGCACCGCGGCCGGCGGCCTTGCGGGCTACGCGATGGCGGCCGGACGCCCCGGCGACGGCTCGGGCGGCGGGGACGACAACGTCGACCTGCGGCGTAGCTATCCGTTCTACGGCCAGCCGCATCAGGGCGGAATCGCCACGCCCCCACAGCGTTACGCCATGTTCATGTCCGTCTCGCTGGCCGCCAGCGCCGGGCGCACCGAGTTGCAGACCCTCCTCGCGCGCTGGTCCGCCGCGGCCGCGATCCTGCAGGAGGGCAGGCCGGTCGGCACCATCGAGCCGCGGGTCGAAGTCCAGCCACCGGCCGACACGGGAGAGGCCTACGGACTGAGCCCGGCCGGTCTCACCGTCACCATCGGATTGGGGCCGTCGCTGTTCGGCGATCGGTTCGGGCTCGCCGCGCGGCGGCCCGCGGTCTTCACCGATCTGCCCCCGCTCAACGGAGACAACCTGGACCCTCGGCTGCGCGGCGGCGACCTGTCCGTGCAAGCGTGCGCCGACGACCCCCAGGTCTGCTATCACGCCGTGCGCAACCTGGCCCGGCTGGGCCGCAACATCGTCTCACCGTCCTGGTCGGTGCTGGGATTCGGCCGAGCATCGGCCGGTCCCGGCCAGCGCACCCCGCGAAATCTTCTGGGATTCAAGGACGGGACCCGCAACATCGCCACCGACGCGGAGTACGACCGCTTCGTCTGGGTCCACGACAACGACCAGCCGTGGATGAACGGCGGGACGTATCAAGTGGTGCGGAAGGTCCGGATGCTGCTCGAAACTTGGGATGTCGACCGCATCGGCAATCAGCAGCGGATCTTCGGCCGCACCAAAGAGGAGGGTGCGCCGCTGAGCGGCAAGGGCGAATTCGACGCACCCAACTTCGCCGCCAGGGGGGCCGACGGGCATCCGCTCATCGACCCGATGTCCCACGTCGCCCTGGCCGCCCGGGAAAACAATGACGGCATCATGATCCGGCGGCGCTCCTACAACTACGCCGACGGCCTCGATCCCAACGGCCAGCTCGACGCCGGCCTGCTGTTCATCTCGTATCAAAAAGATCCGCAAGATTTTATTCGCCTGCAGAACCGGCTGGGCGCCCACGACTTGCTCAACGAGTACATCCGCCACATCGGCTCGGCAATCTTCGCGGTGCCGCCCGCGCCCGCGGAAGGCCACTACATCGCGCAAGGCCTGTTCGGCTGAGCAAATCTTCCCGGCGGTGTCCCGGCGTTGGACGGCGCCACGTTTCGGCTGTGTGATGTTTCGTGTCGCCCACGTAAACCAATCGGGTCCACCGTCACACATCGGCCGCCGCAGAGCACTAACTCCGTGAAGCCGCAGAATCAGCGAAACGGAGGAAGTCACATGACCGACGCGCTCGTCATCGACGCCGAAGGCTTGGACAAGCTGTCGTGCAACGCCAGGGCGAACCCGGAGACGGGGAAGAAAACCCTGAAGGCCAAGACGGTGTGCGAGACCGGGTTCCGCAACATGACCTACGTCCGCGACCTGGCGCCGATGCTAGTGGGCGAGCCGCCCGCGCTGCTCGGCGACGACTCCGCACCCAACCCTTCCGAAACGGCCCTGGCCGCGCTGGGTTCGTGCGTCTCGGTGGGCTTGCTGGCGAACGCGACCCACCGCGGCGTGACGCTGACCAAGATCGAGGTCGAGATGGAAGGCGACATCGACATCTCCGCGGTGTGGGGGGTGGGGGACACTCCCGAGGGAAAGCGCCTCGGCTTCAGCGCGGTTCGCTGCAGGGTGACGCTGGCCGGAGACGCCGACGACGCGATCCTCAAGGAGATCCACGACAATGCGATCGCCTGGTCACCCGTGGTGAACACCTTCCGCAACCCGGTGAGCGTCGACTCCACCCTGTTCACCGGATAGGCACGGAAAACGGGCTATGGCAACCACGTTGACGAAGGCCGATCTCGGCCATGCCATCAGGCTGGCCCGCGTCAAGCGAGGGCTGAGCTGGGCGAAAATCGCCGAATCGATCGGCAAGGACCCGGTGTGGACCGTGGCGGCGCTCCTCGGGCAGCATCCGCTCCCCGCCGGTGACGCGGCAACGGTCGCATCGCTACTCGGCCTCGACGACGAGGCGGTGGCGGTCTTGCAAATGATGCCGTATCGGGGCTCCGATGCGACCATGACAACAGATCCCACGATCTACCGGTTCCACGAGGCGCTGGCCGTCTACGGCCCGGCGATCAAGGAACTCATCAGTGAAGAATTCGGTGACGGCATCATGAGCGCCATCAACTTCCAGATGAGCGTGCGGCGGCGGCCGCATCCCGAAGGCGACAGAGTGGTCGTCACTTTCGACGGCAAATTCCTCGACTACGCGTGGAAGCACTCGGCCCAGGAGGTATCGAGATGACGGCGACGATGGACCCGGCAGCGAGCCGGTTGGATGTCGAACTGCTGGAAGACATCCGGGCCCACGCCGGGGCGCTGGACCGCGGCGAGCACCAGGCTCGCCGCAGCTTCACCGCCTTGGGTGCGGCCGGTCTGCTAGGGGTCGGCGCCCCCGGCAACGCCGACGGCGGGTTGCCCGACATGGCCGAGGTGATCCGCTCGATCTCCGGCGAATGCATGAGCACCGGCTTCTCACTCTGGGCCCATCGGATGGCGGTCGAGTATTTGCTCACGGCGGCAACGCCGTTCAGTGCTGCGGCGGCCCGGCCGCTGCTTGCCGGAACCACGCTCGGGGTGACCGGCATGGCTTCGGCGTTCAAAGAGGCGGCGGGCTGTGGAAGTTTGGAGTTGACGGCCGCGCCGGTCGACGGGGGCTACTCGGTTTCCGGATCGATCAGGTGGGCGAGCAACCTCTATCCGGACTCGACGATGGTGACCGCGGTGCGCACCGTCGCGGGCGAGAGGCTGATCGTGGCCCTGCCGCTGAATACGCCCGGCGTCGCGGTCGGTGATCATTTCGACCTGCTGGCAATGGGTAGCACCGCCTCGTCGTACCTGAAGCTGGCGGACGCCTACGTCCCCTCGGGCCAGGTGTTGGCGACCGACTTCGACGGTTTCCTGCAGGCGGTCCGTCCGACGTTCCTCGTCCTGCAGTCGGCCATGTGCCTGGGGCTGACCAGAACCGCGGTGGAGCAGGCCAGGAACGGCCTCAGCGGGGTGAATTCGGTCTTCAGTGCCCAAGTCGACCAGGTCGAGGAGAAGCTCGTCGACGCGGAGGCGGCAGTGGCGGATCTGGCCGCCGCGGTGGGCGGGGACGAGGCGCCCACCAAGCGAGAGCTGTTGTCGCTGCGGCTCGTCGCAGCCGAACTCGCCAGCGCCAGTGCGGATCTCGAGGTCCGGACCGCCGGCGGCAAGGGGTATGCGAGCAGGACATCGGCGAGCCGCCGCTACCGGGAGGCGGCGTTCATCCCGGTCCAGTCCCCGTCCGAGGGCCAGCTGCGCTGGGAACTGGCCGCATGCGCTTGAGTGCGAGACCATGGTGACCCCGGTGGCGGTGCCGCCGGGGGGCACCGAATCCGATCGCGTCGTCGGCGGCGTGCCGCTTGCGAACCTGGTGCGCGACTTTCACCGGCCGATGGTGAATTTCGCCCGCACCATGGTGGATTCGCCGACGGTGGCCGAAGAAGCCGTGCAGGAGGCCTGGGTGCAGGTCCTGCAGTCGGCGGAGTCCTTCGAGGGCCGCTCCTCGGTCGCCACGTGGTTGTTCGCGATCGTCAAGAACACCGCATCGCGGCACCGGCGCCGCGAATCCCGCATCCGCGACCACGAGGTGCTGTCCGCGGAGGATGTCGACCCGTTGGCGGGCCGCATGCATCCCGCCGGCCATCCCGACGCCGGACATTGGAGCGTCCCTCCGTCCCGGCGCTTCCTGCCCGCGGACCACACCGTCGAGAACGAGCTCGTCGGGCAGGTGCGTGCGGCGCTGGACGCGCTGCCGGCTCGGCAGCGGCAACTGGTCATCCTGCGGGACATCGTCGGCGCCTCCGCGGAGGAGGCGGCCGAGCTGCTCGAGCTGACCGCTGAAGGGCAACGCGCGCTGCTGTACCGCGCACGCGGCAATCTGCGCAACGAATTGGAAAAGCGGTATCGCCGATGACAGTCCACGACAACACCGTTCCCGCCATCGACTGCGTCGAGTTCGTCCACCTCGTCGGCGAACTCGTCGACTCCGATCCCCGGCAATGGGGCCCGATCGTCGCCAAGCACCTCGACGAATGCCCCCCGTGCCTGATCTACCTGCAGCAGATGGTTGACCTGAAGATCCTGCTCGGCCACGTTTTCGAGGGCGAGACGCTCAGTGAGGAGCATGTCAGCGGGGTCATCAACGCGCTCAACGCATTACGGAAAGGCGAACCCCGATGACCATCAATGCGCAAGCGCCCCAGTGGGAAGGCGAAGTGCCGCCAACCGCCTTCGCTCCCTTTCCCCCCGGGGCCACGACGGAGGTCGCGGCCGGCGACCCATTCGAGCCGCTCAGCGTGGGCGCCATGGTGGACCGCGTGGCCGCCATGGCCGTCGAGAAGGCGACGCACCCGTGGGCGTTCCTGGTCCGCTCCCTGGTCGGCGGGGCGATGGTCGCGTTCGGGGCCCTGCTGGCGTTGATGGTGAGCACCGGAGTCAAGATCCCGGGCGTTGCGAGCCTGTTGATGGGCCTGGCGTTCGGCATGTCCTTCGTGCTGATCCTGGTCTCCGGCATGTCGCTGATCACCGCCGACATGGCCGCCGGTTTCCTGGCTGTCCTCAACCGCAGCATGAGCGTCGGCGGTTACGCCTTCCTGGTGATCGTCGGCCTGATCGGCAACGTCCTGGGGGCGCTGGCGTTCGTCACCGTCTGCGGCGCCGCGGGAGGACCCTACCTGGGCGCCTTCGCCGAGCGGGCGGCCGCGGTCGGTGCGCAGAAGGCCGGCCAGCCCTTCTGGACGGCGCTGCTGCTGGCCGTGGTGTGCACCTGGTTCCTGCAGACCTCGATGTGCATGTTCTTCAAGGCCCGCAGCGACGTCGCCCGCATGACGTTCGCGTTCTACGGGCCGTTCGCATTCGTGATCGGCGGCACCCAGCACGTGATCGCCAACGTCGGCTTCCTTGGTCTTCCCCTGCTGCTCAACCTGTTTCACCCGGCCGCGCCGCGAGCCGGCATCGGTTGGGGCTTCGGTCCACACGGCCTGCTCACCAACCTCGGCATCACCACCGTGGGCAACCTGGTCGGCGGCACCCTGTTCGTGGCGCTGCCGTTCTGGGTTATCGCGCAGTTACAGCGGCACCGCAGCTAGCCGCCGTGTGATCATGGCGTTACGGCCGCCTTGACGGGTGGCGGCAACAGCCCTCCGTCCCGCGGGTTAGGGACTTAAGCCTCACGACCGGGACCCTCGCGGGTTTATAACGTCGCTGGTGATGGAGGGAGAACGAAATGTCAGCACCTGACCAGCACCGCGGCATCGTCGTCGCGGTCGACGGCTCGCCGGCATCGAACGCCGCCGCGATCTGGGCCGCCCACGAAGCTTCACTGCGCAATGTTCCACTGACCGTCGTCCACGCGGTGACCACACCCACCGCCACCTGGCCGCCGGTCCCATACCCCGACTCTCTGGCGGTGCGGCTGGAAGACGAAGGCAAAAAGGCGATCATGCACGCGATCAAGCTCGCCGAGGAGACATTTCCGGCGGGCGGACACGTCACCATCAACCGGGAACTCGTGTACTCCAGCCCGGCGCTGGCCCTGATTAAGATGTCCGACGAGGCTGAGATGATCGTCGTGGGCACGGCCGGACGGGGATTGCTGGCCCGCGGCGTGCTCGGTTCGGTCAGTTCGACGGTCGTGCGGCACGCGCATTGCCCGGTCGCGGTCGTCCATGCCGACGGTCAACCGGCGGCGCAAGACGCGCCGGTAGTGGTCGGGGTCGACGGCTCACCGGCTTCCGAGCTCGCGATCGGAGTCGCGTTCGACGAAGCCTCCCGGCGCGGTGTCGGCCTGACGGCCCTGCACGCCTGGAGCGACATCGCGATCACCGATCTCCCGGAAGCGGATTGGTCATCCCTGGAAGCCGAGGCGCATCGCAGCCTGGCCGAGAACTTGGCGGGCTGGCAGGAACGCTACCCCGACGTGACGGTGCAGCGATTGGTCGTGCGGGATCAACCGGCCCGGCAGCTCGCCGAAAAGTCCGAGACGGCACAGCTTCTGGTCGTCGGTAGTCACGGGCGCGGCGGTCTGACGGGTGTGTTGTTGGGATCGGTCAGCAACGCCGTCCTGCACTCGGTTCGGATACCGGTGATCGTCGCGCGGCCACCGGCGTCCGCCTGATCTACACCGGGCGAGACGACCGTCGCGGTCCACGCGCAAAGGGCGGCGATGTCGCGTCCGGCGCGCGCTACGGTGCGGTCGGGGCGCACCACTGCAGCGGTGGCATGGCCTCGGTGTAGCCATGCCGCCAGCGGGCTGCCGGGTTCGGCGACCAGCACGGTGACGTTGCGCCGCCGCAGCGCCGCCTCATCGGGGGAACCGGGGCGCGCGGTGCTGATCAACGCGAAACCGGTGCCAAGCGCGTCGTCCAGCCGTTGACCTTGGCCGAGCGGCGCATTCGGGCACAGCGTGCCGGCGAGCCTGCGCGGTTTCCGGGATGTGTGCACCAAGGCGGAACGGTGCAGTGCCGGCGTTGTCGAGTCCACCACCTTGTCGCGCAGTCCGGGGATGAGCCGCAGCCGCGGCAACACCGCCCGGCGGGCCGCATTGCCCAGGCGGCCCCCGCCGGTCATCGCCCAACCGACCGCCAGCGCCAGCCGAATCATGGATCGGGTATGCGGTTTGCGTTCCCGCTCATAGGTTTCCAGGACGCTCGGCGCCAGCGCGCCGTGGTGGACCCCGGCGATCTTCCAGGCCAGGTTGGCCGCGTCGCGCAAACCCGCTCCCATGCCCTGGCCGATGAACGGGGGAGTGAGGTGTGCCGCGTCGCCGAGGATGAACACGTTTCCGCGGCGCCAGCGGTCGGCGATCTGCGCGCGGAATGTGTATTCGGCGACGCGCACCAGAGTCAGCTCGCCGACGGGCACGGTGCTGGTCCACGGCTTGATCAACGGCCGCAATCGGTCCAGGGTGCCGAAATCGTCCGCGGACTCGCCGTCCAGCAACTGGAATTCCCACCGGTAGCGGGCCGGCCCGATGCGCATGTAGGTCCCCGCGCGATTCGGGTCGCACAACTGGTGGACCCCGTCCCACTGGCCCAGGTCGGCGTCACTGGCGACGTCGACTACCAGCCAGCGCTGCTGAAAGTTCAAGTCGCGCATGACCGAACCGATGCTCGCGCGCACCATGCTGTTGGCGCCGTCGCAGCCCAGCAGGTAGTCGGCGTCGACCTGGTGCAGCCCGCCGTCGGAGCGGTCGGTGAACGTGACCCGAATGCGCGTCCCGTCCGTCACGACGTCGGTGACTTCGGCGTTCCCCCGGAGCTCGGCGTGCGGGTGGCGCTCGAGATTGGCCCGCAGCAGGGCCTCCAATTCCGGCTGGTCGAACATGTTGGCCGGCGGGAAGCCGTGCACATTGTGCCCGGGGTCGCGGTCGAACTCGGCGAGCGTCCGAAACCGGCTGTCCACCAACCGCAGGCCCAGTGTCGGCCGCGATACCGCGGCGAATTCGTCGGCCAGCCCGAGGCGGGCGATGATGCGATAGATCTCGTCGTCCAGGTGCACGGCGCGGGGCTGCGGATACACGCCGGGCCAGCGGTCGAGCACCAGGCAGTCCACGCCGTACTGGGCCAGCAGCGTGGCCGCGGTGACGCCGGTCGGTCCGGCGCCGACGATGACGACGGGGACCCGCCGGGTGGCCGGAGTCGTCACGCGAATCGGACTGCGGTGCGCTGCGTTCCGAGGTCGATGGCCCCGTCGTCGGTCGCCACGGACGCTTCGACGACGTCACCGTCACGCAGGTAGTTCCGGTTGGCGGCCTGGCGGGAGAAGAACACCTTCCATTTGAGCGCCGGCGGCAACAGGTTTCCGATGACCTGCACGGGCCTCGGCGGGGCGCTCAGCGCGGTGCCGGCCGGGGTACCGGTGAGCACCAGGTCACCCGGGGCGAGTTCCTGGAACTGGGTGAGCGACTGCAGTGCCTGCAGGGGCCCGTAGAGCATGTCGCCCTGGACGAGCGCGTTTTGGCGTTCCTGGCCATTGACGCTCAGGCGCAGTCGCAAATCACCGAAGCGCTTGAGCTCGTCGGCGGTGAGCAGGACGAGTTCCGGCCCGACCGGCGTGAAGGTCGGATACGACTTCGCCTCGTAGAACTGGGTTTGCGGGAGCTGGATGTCACGCGCGGAGACGTCGTTGGTGACGACCAAGCCGGCGAGGACATCGCTCAGGTTTTCCTCGGAGATGGCGGTGCCGACCGGGACCCCGCGGCCGATCACCAGCCCGACCTCCACCTCGTAGTCCAGCAGCCGGACGTGCGGGGGTTTGACGATGTCGTCGAAAGGCCCGTTGATGGAGGCCGACGCCTTGCGGAAGAAGGTCAGCGGGATCGATGCCGGGTCCATACCCGCGTCTTTGACGTGCGATGCGTAGTTGGTCATCTGGGCGATCACCCGGCAGGGCCGGGTCACCGGCGACACCAACTTGAGGGTATCGACGGGCACGGTATCGGTGCTGGCGGCCGCGTTCTCGATGGCGGTGCGGTCGGCCAGCAGCGCGGCGGTGGTTGTTGCGGTGGTGTCGATCTTCGCCGCGCCGCGGGTGGTCTTGAGCCACCATGCGTGGCCGGTTTCAGAGGCGGTGTGTAGCACGGAAAGGGTCATGAGGTGGGAACTTTCAGTAGGCCGATCAGGCGGTTGACATCGAACTCGTTCTGCGCTCGGAGCGCGGTGATCATCGAAACCACTTCCCGGCGGGCCGATTTCGGGCCAGTGCCGAGAAAATCTCTGGTTGCCGGCGGTCCCCACTGGGCCAAACCGGACGCGGTGAAGGGCGCCCAGCCGGGGTCCAGCGTGTTGTCGAACAGGTCACCATCGGTGAAGTGCTCGAACAAATAGCCGTCGGGATCGCGCCAATAGTCGAAGATCTGACTGCCCTGGATGTGCCTGCCGATCCCCCAGGACCGGGAAAAGCCCTGGGCCCCAAGGTATTCACCGCCGGCGGCGAGCGCGTCGAGATCGCTGACCTGATATGCCGAATGGACGTAGCGGTTGGCCGGGCCGAGGGCCATCGCCAGGGTGTGGTGGTCGGCCGGTGTCGACCCGCGGTCGCACCGGATGAAACTCATCGTCGGCCCTCGGTCGCGCTGGCCGGGAAAGTACAGAAAGTCGCTGACGATCATGCCCAGGTTGTCCAGGTACCAGTTCAGCGTCTCGACGTACTTGGTCGACTGCACCACCAGATGGCCCAGGCGCTGCACCTGCGCGGGCGCCCGGGGGGGCCGCTGGCCGGCGTTGACGCGCCGGACCTCGCATCCGAAATTGAACTGGTGGACTTGTTGGCCGGGCAGCTCCGGGAGTTCGTGCACCCCGGCGACCACGCGGACCGGCATGCCGCTGGGGTCGATCAACGCGACCGACACCCCGCCGATGGTCTCCGGCAGCGGTTCGACGGGCGCGCCGACGCTGTCCGCCAGTCGGAGCACGTCGGCCTCGTCGCACGCCCGAAAAGCCACACCCGTGAAGCGGTTGCTCGGGCCGCGGCGCAGGATGACGCACGGCGCGCCTTCCCGGGTCCCGCGCAGCTGCAGTTCGTCAGGGCGGTGCTGCGCCGTGTGGAAGCCGAACGCCCGCGCGAACGCCTCCGCCCGCGTCAGGTCCGGCCGCTCGAACTCCAGCCATGCGATGTCGGCGACTTTGATCACCGGGTTGCGGGCCCGGCCGGGATGTTCGCCGCGCTGCGGACCCTGTTCGCTGTGCGCCTGTGCACGGGCATTCTTCGTCAGATGCATGACCACTCCATCGAGTAACTGACGAAATCGTCACATACGAGAGAACGTTCAGTCAAGGCCCTGACGGAATCGTCACCACTGATGCATACTGCTGTGAATGAGCGCGATGACAGAGCCGGCCAACCGGCTGGAGCGGCGCAAGTGGCGGACCCGGGCGGCGCTGGTCAAGGCCGCGCAGCGACTGATTGCCGAGGGCAAGGTCAATGTGCCCGTCCTGGAGATCACCCAGGCGGCCGACGTCGGAATGGGATCCTTTTACAACCACTTCGACAGCAAGGAGCAGCTGTTCGAGGCCGCCGTCGCCGACGTGCTCGACGCTTACGGGTCGATGCTGGACCGGCTCACGGAGTCCATCGAGGACCCGGCCGAGACGTTCGCCACCAGTTTCCGGATGACCGGTCGGCTGTTTCGCCGCCGACCACAGGAGAGCCGGATTCTGTTGGCCAATGGGCTGGAATTGTTGTCGTCGCAACGGGGTCTGGCGCCGCGGGCCCTCCGCGATATCAAGGCCGGGGTGGCCGCCGGGCGGTTCGACATCGAGGATCCCGAGTTGGCCCTCGCCATGGCCGGCGGTGCGCTGCTCGGCCTGGGCAATCTGTTGCGTGATGACCCCGATCGCGACGACGCACGCGCAGCGGACCTCGTCACCGAGAACGTTCTGCGGTTGTTCGGCCTCGGCGCCGCCGACGCGCGCGCGATCTGCCAACGTCCGCTGCCCGACGACGGACTCGACGCGGACTAGCGGGCGACGGCAGCCACCGAGAATGCGACGTTACGACCGACGCCCCCATCGTCGCCGGTCGCGCCGGGGGTGGTCCACCGCACCTGTGCGGTGCCGGTGACGTGCAGAACGGCGCCGGTATCGAAGTCGACGAACAGCAAGGCGGCTTCATCGTCGACGGCGAGGTTGCCGTGACTGTTGAACACGTTGTTCCCTGGGAAATCCGGCCACCACAGTCGGTTCGGGGAGTCGACCCGGACGAATCCCGGTGGGCCTCCCCGGTGTGACGCATCGCTGCCCCGGCTGGGATGGGTGGTGCCCAGGAAGAACGTGTCCGACGTGGCGATCATCGCTTGAGCGGACGGGTCCAGAAGTGTTGCGCGCCCGGCTCGTTGTGACCGAGGCGCGGCAAGGCGGGCGACCTCGATCGGGCGGCGGTGGATGTACTTGGGGCAGTTGCCGTATGACTGGTCGACGCGGACGGTCATGCCCCGGTCGTCGGCACTGACGAGGTCACCGTTGACCCGCAGCCTGCGCCGGGTGGCGAAGTCGATCGCGATCAGGCCGACCTGTTGACCACTCGGGATCTCGTGCAGGGGATCGCCGTCACGGGGGAGGGTCGATACGTGCAAGATGTCGTCTTGCCCGCGGAGAAAGCCCGGCTGCGCGGCCAGCGGCGAGATCCACAGGACCCCGTCGCGGTCTCGTCCGGTCAGCGCGGCGAACCGCTGTGACGCCAGAAATCGTGCGGCGCCGACCGACAGGCCCGTCGCGTCGAGCATGCCCTCGAGCCGCTTGGCCTCGGCTTCGACCCCGGCTCGGCGCTGTGTTGCGGTCTCGCCCTCGTGGAAGCCCGTCGCGGTCACACGGGGCGTAACAACGGTGCCACGACAAAGCTTCCGCGGTGCGGTCGTAGCCGGGCGCTTCGCCTAGGCGACTGACACGATGCGGGCGACCAGCTTGCCGCCGCGGATGACCTCGATCGTCTGGCCGGCCGCGACCTCGTCGAAATATCGGCCCGCGCGCTTCCGTAGTTCGTCAAGCTCGATCCCGCCGCTGGCGTCGGCCGGTATCGGGGCCGGCTCCGCGTCGCCGGCGGGCACGATCTGCGCCAGTAATCGACCGCCGCGAACCACACTGAGAGTCTCCCCGGTCGCGACCCGGTCGAAGCACCGCCCGGCACGTGTTCGCAGTTCGTCGAGGCCGACCCAACCGCCGGAGTCCGACGCGGCGGGCTCGGCGGATCGCGCCGGGATCGGAGCGACCCGCCAATCACCGACGGGCACGATGCGGCCCACGAGCTTGCCGCGACGGACGATGTCGATGGTCTCGCCGGTGGCAACCCGCTCCAGATACGTGCACGCGTCACTCCGAAGTTGGCCTAGGCCAATGGTTTCCCGCATGTCACCGACGCACCCGGCTCGAGTCAGCCGCGCGGTGCCAGCATGTCCTTCCATCCGTCGTCTCCTGTCTTGCTTGAATTCTCGACCGTGTACTTGGCGCCGTCGGGTCCCACCAGCTCGCCGCTCTGGGGGAGATAGACGGCCGGGGGAGGGCCGCTGGGGGTGTACACGCACGGATTGGGCTGCTGCCCATTGCATTCGACCGTTCCCGACCCGGGCCGCTGCAGTGCATCGCTGACGGGCGGCGGTGTCCCCGCCACCCTGTCGGAGGGTGCCGGGTTGAGGCCGTTGTCGACCGACGGCGCGGGTATCACCTGACCCGGTTTCACGGGCTGGTCGCAGCGCGCTGCGGGCGCCGGGCAGGTCAGGATCTGGTTGGGGTCGCCGTACCACGGGTTGGTGCCCAACGGAACGTATGGTTTGGGGTCGCGGCACTCCCGCGGCGTCGCGGCGCGTTTACCAGGGACATCGACACACGGAAGGTTGCGTGCGCCGCGCACGGCGTTGGCAGGAGTGTCCTGCGGGATCTTGCAATAGGTTCCGGACGGCATCGGCGCCAGGCTGGTGTCCGCGGGAGACCGCCACTGCGATGCCTGGAGGAAACCGGTCAGGCACGGCGGAGGCTGGTTGATTGTCAGCGAGGTACCGAGCGACGCGTAGCCCGGGAAAGCCGACGTAACCGTCTGGCCTTCCGAGGCGCCCTGCGGATAGGCCACCAGCAGCTGCTCGACGCCCTTGTGGTACCGCTTGAGCATGTCCAGCACGATCTCGAGATTCGCCAGTGTCTGCGGCAGCGAGTCACGGACGTCGCTGAACACCTCGTTGACCTGATCGGCGGTCGGTGCCGCTTGGGTCAGGATGCTTTGCACGTGCTGGTCGTTTTCCGCACTCTGCGCGGCCAGGATGTTCAGGTTGTGCGACCAGCGCTCGATCGAGTCACCGGAGTCGACCTGACTGTCGATGATCGGCCCGGAGTTTTGGATGATGTCGTTGACATCGGAGATGTTGGTCTTGAAGTCACCGGCGAGCGCCTGGGTCGCATCGACCAGTCGTTGCAGCGCGGGGCCCAATCCGCCGACCGCTTGGGCTGTTTCGTCGAGCAGCGAGGCGATCTTGTCCTTGGGCAGCGCCGCGAGCCCGCGGTTGGCGGCGTCCAGCGCCGGCCCGATCTCGGTGGGCACCGTGCCCTTGGTGATGGTCTGACCCGGCGAGAAGTATTGGCCCGGGTTGCCCACCGACACCAGGTCCACGTACTGCTCACCGACTGCCGACACCGAGTGCACGTTTGCCGAGGCGTCAATCGGGATCTTGTACCGGTCACCGATGCTCATGGTCACCCGCGCGCCCGTCGCGGTCGGTTCGACGGCGGTGACCGTGCCGATGGTTTCACCGCGATAAGTCACGTTGGAGGTCTTGTACAGACCGCCCGACGCGGGCAGGTCCGCCTTCAGCGTGTACTGGCCGATCCCTGCCGCAGTGGGGATTTGCAAGTAGTACCAGCCCAGTGCCACCGCAGTGATCGCGGTGATGATGGCGAACATGACCAGTTGGCGCTTGATGAAGGGGGTCAGCATTGCCGGTCCGCCCTTTCGACCAGCGGGCCACCCGGGGCGTCGTTGGGGTTCGGCGTGTATCGGACGTCGGGGATCATCGTTTCGGGGTCGCGGCCCCACGATTGCTCGAGCGCGCGCAGCGCTCCGGAGAATCCGGTCCCGGTGAGGACCGCGTTGTCGACAGCGCTCATGGTCAGGTCGAGCGTCAGCGACAGGTTGAAGTAGTCGCCGCGGAACGCCTTGGGCACGGCGTCGATGTCGAACGGCCGGACCAGGATCAGCTTGAGGGCGCGAATCAGATACGGTGCCCCACGGCCGAGTTCCCGCAGCGGGCACTGCAGCGACAGCAGGTCCTGGTGGAGGTCACCCCGCGAGGCCGACAGGTATTGGTCGGCAAGCTCGCTGAGCCGTCCCGTCGCGTCGACCGCGTTGATGAGAAGGTCTTGCTTATCGGCGAAATGCTTGAGTAGCGGCGGGAATTCGGTGAGGACGCGATCCACAACGTCCGAGCGGGGGCCCACGTACGCCAGCAGCCGGTTGGTGGAATCGATGGCCCGGGTGATGTCAGCGCGTTGCTCGTCGAGTCGGGCGGTGAAGGTGTCCAGCTTGTCGAGGAAGGCACGGATCTGCTCGGCCCGACCGTTCACGATGTTGTAGACCTCGTTCTGCAGCACTTCGAGGTTCGGGATGCCTCCGCCCCGCAGCACGATGGCAAGACTTGCCAGCGTCTGCTCGGTGGTGGGATACATGGACGCATTTTTGAGCGGGATGGTGTCGCCGTCCCGCAGTGGTTCGGGGGACGGGTTGGGCGGTGCGGCCAGCTCGACATGCTGTGAACCCAGGAGGCTGGTCTGGCCGATCTTGGCGGTCGCGTTCTTGGGCAGCTTGACGTCCTTGCCCAGACGTAACGTCAGCGTCGCGACCCAGTTCTTCAGTTGGATCGCGCGTACCGTGCCGACGAAGACATCGGCCACCCGCACGCGGCTGTTGTCGTTGAGCGCCAGTGTGTCCGGCATCTGCACGTAGACGGTGTAGGAGCCCGGCCCCGAGCCCGGACCGCCCGGCATCGGCACGTTCGCGATTCCGTGCCACTTCGCGCACGACGTCAGCACCGCGGCGGCGCTCAATATGGCCAGCCCCTTGAAGGCCCGGTGCCGAATCCGAATAGCCAAGGCGCGCATCACGATCCCGGTCCCGTCGGCGCGGCCGCGGGTGTCGGCGCGACCGGACCGGGGGGCACACCCGGCCCCGGCGGCGGCGGGATCGGCACCTGCGGGGCCTGCAAGCCAATCGGCGGCAACACCGGGTTCTCGTCGTAGGCGTTCGGCGGTCCCGGCGGGGTCTGCAGCACGGGCGGCGGGGGTGGTGCGTCCGGGCCGCCCACGAGTTCGGCCAGAGATTCGGGGGTCAACAGGCCGCCCGTGATCGGCCCCACCTGTGTGCCCTGCATGCCCGGCGCGACGACCCAGCCGGGCTGGGTGTTGCGGTGCGACAGCGGGGTGTCGGGCACCCAGATCCCGGGCACCGTGGTGTCCTTATACCCGTTCGGCGGGTGGAGCCGATCTTCGGAGTAAGCCACTTCCTTGGGTAGCGCCTCGGCGGTGCTGAACACGTTCAGCCCGAACGGCGGGTAGTTGAACTTGATCGCATCGAGGATCGGCGCCAGGTATTGCGCACACAGTTCGGCGGACTCCTGATAGCCCAGCCGGCTACCGGCCTGAATCATGCTGCAGACGAACTGCATTGGGTTCGCGAAGTTCGGGATCGCCGGGATGGACATGACGGCGCCGTGCGACGGGTGATAGATCTGGCTGAGGTTGGTCTC
This sequence comes from Mycobacterium sp. E342, assembly GCF_001667665.1. NCBI lineage: Bacteria > Bacillati > Actinomycetota > Actinomycetes > Mycobacteriales > Mycobacteriaceae > Mycobacterium > Mycobacterium sp. E342. Next base: position 43,215 of record NZ_LZJM01000284.1, on the reverse strand, counting down.
CAGCGTCGGCAGGACGTGCAGGGCGGTCTCCAGCCCGTTCAGCGGGTCGGGTTGGACCAGCGTGGTGGTCAGGTTGGCGAGGTTGTCGACGTCGTGCGCGAGCACCTCGCGGTTCTTGGCCAAGAACGGGCGCAGCGTGGAGAGCAGGCTGTCGAACTGCTGTATGGCGTTGGCGAGGTCCCGGTCGGACCCGGTCAAGTTGTCGGTGAACTGGGCCAGGTTTTTGTTCAGCGCGACGAACTGCTGGTCGTCTTTGTGCAGGGCGTTGACGAACTGGGCCAGGCTGCGCACCACCGCGAAGAAGTCGCCACGGCCCTGGTTCAGCGCGGTCAACGACCGCGACAGGCTGTCCAGCGTGGTGTTGATCTGCTTGCCCTTGCCGGCCAGCCCGTTGGCGAACGACTCGATGGCCTCGCCGAACGGACCCTTGGGTTGCTCGGGTGTCGGGCCGAGTTTGTCGATGACGTTGGCAACGCTTGCGCGCAGTTCGTCCCACTCCGTCGGCACCTGCGTGCGCTCTATGGGGATCACCGCGTTGTCGGCCATCACCGGGCCGCCTTTGTAGGGCGGCTCCAACTGAATGCTGCGCGATGCCACCAGCGTCGGGTTCACGACGACGGCGGACGCGTTGGCGGGCACCTTGTACTTGTTCTTGTAGTGAAACGTCACCTTCATCTTGTCGCCGGCGGGCTCGATCTTGTCGACGGAACCCACGCGAACGCCCATGATCTGGACCTTGTCCCCGGAATAGAGCGCGTTCGCCGTCGGGAGGTATGCGACCACGGTGTTGGTGGTCAACTTCTGGTAGAGCCGTGAGCCGACGTACCCGGCGACCAGGACCACCAGCACCACCAGCACTCCGATGACCGTTCGTGGCTGTGGTTTGCGAATCTGGAAGAAGCTGCTCAATTCTGGCTACCTCCCGTGATGCCGCTGCCTCCCGTGCCGCCGGGGTTGATGAACGGCGCAGGTAATTGCTGCCCGGGTCCGGGCGGCGCGGGCGGCCCCGGCGGCAGCCCCGGCGCGAACGTCGACGGTGGGGCGGTGGGGCCGGCGGGTTGCAGGTTCTCGGTGCGCGCGCCCGGCGGTGCCTGGGTGGGCAGCGGTACCGGTGTGCCCGGGACCTCCGGTGGCGGGTCGCCCGGCCGCCCGGCGATCGGGATCCCCGGTGTCGGTGGCAGGCCGTTCGGGTTCGGCGGCGACGCCGCGACGTCGATAGGTGCCGGGAAGCTGCCGCCGAACGGGCCGGCGCCTACGCCCGTGCAGGGCAACGGATCCCCCGGCCGCGGCAGCGCGTCGGCCGGTGGGGTGTACGAACACGCCGTTCCGGGCGGGACGGCCGGTCCCGGATGCTCCGGGGTGCCTTCCAGTACCGGCGGCGCAGGCGGCGGTGCCCCATTGGGGAACCGGGTGCCGTTGGGGTCGGGCCAACGGAACTCGGGAAGCCCGGCGCTGCGCCAGAAGTCCTCCGGGTCGATGCCGCGCTTCTTGAAGGCAGCATCGACGAACGGCTGCAAGATCCAATACGGCAGCAGGTTGGATAGGACAATCTTGAAGTACGGTCCCGACGCGACCGATTCCCCTAACGATGCGGCGAACTGGCTGACATACGTGAGGGTTTGAGCCAGGTCATCTTTGCGTGCCACCAGCACGTCACTGATGGCACGCAACTGCTCCAGCACGGGATTGAGGTTCGGGTTGTCGTTGATGAATCCCTGCACCTCGGCCGAGAAGGCCGAAATGTTTTGGAGCAGGGCGCCGATGGCGCGGCTACGTGCGTTGAACGCGGCCAGCAGCGTCTTCGCGTTGACCAACAACCGGTTGATTTGTTCGCTGCGGTCGCCGAGTACGCTGGCCACTTGGTGGGCCTGGGCGAGTAGGTGCTTGATCTGGTCGTCGCGTTTACCGATGGTGTCGGAGAATTTGGCCAAACCGTCGAGCGTGGCGCTCAGATGCGGGTAAGTCTGATCGATGGTCTGCGACAAGACATTCAGCGACTGCTTGACGGTGTCGATGTTCCAGCCGGTGGCGGCCCTGGTGATGTCGAAGTTCGCGTCGTAGAGCTGATAGGGGGTGGTGCTTTGGCCCAGTGGCAACACACCTCCGGGCCGCAACGTCTGGGTTCCGCGCGGCTCGATCTCGAGCACCTTCTTACCCAGGATGGTGTCGGTCTTGATCGCGAGGCGGCTCTCGGTGCCGATGGTGTTGGCGCCGATGTTGAACTTGATCTGTACGTGGTCGCCGTCGATGTCGAACGCCTCCACCTTGCCGACATTCACACCGGAGATGCGCACCTTGTCGCCCTTGTTGAGTTGACCGGTGTCGGTGAACTGCCCGTAGTAGCTCGGACTGGCGAACATCATCGGAATACTGGTGAAGCTTTGCCCGACGGCTACCACGAGCACCAGCACGGTGATGCCCATAAGCCCGACCCGGTTGCGGTTGAATTCCGTCAGCGTTCTCATTGGGGCGTGCACCTGCCGGTGGGCTGCTGCCAGAGCCGGACCGTGCGTACCGGGCCTCCGGGCTGCAGTCCGTTCCACCTGATCGAGAGGTCGCAAACGTAGAAGTTGACCCAGTCGCCGTAGAGCCCGATGCTGCGTCCGATCAGATTGAGCGCGGTCGGCGTTTTGTGGATCAGATCGGCGAGCTGATCGCGTTGGTCGACGAGCGGCTGCTGAAGAGCCTGCAGGTAGTTGATCGCCTTGTGCAACAGGGCGCGGTTGTCCGCGAGGAGGTCGGCCACTGTTCCGGCGGCGTTGCTGATGTTCGCGGTGCCGGCTGCCAGCGGGTCGGCGTGGTTTTGCAGCCCGGTAATCAATCGCTCGAAGTTGTCGACGGTTTGGTCGAACTCCTTGCGGTGCCGGACCGTCGTGTCGAGCACTGTGTTGAGGTTCTTGATCACCTCGCCGATCGCCTGGTCGCGTTCAGCGATGTGCGCCGTCAGCTGCGCGGTCTGGTCGAGGATGTCGTTGATGGTGCCGCCCTGACCCTGAAACACGGTGATGATGGCCGACGCGATGGTGTTGACCTTTTCCGGATCGAGCGCCCGGAAAAGAGGCTTGAAACCACCGATCAGGGCGTCGAGGTCCAGCGCCGGTGAAGTTCGGGACAGCGGGATGGAGCCGCCCGGCGGCAGGACCCGGTCAGCGCCCTCGCCCTCGCCGCGCTTGAGCTCCAGGTAGCGGTCGGCGAACAGGTTGAGATAGCGGATCTGCGCAGTCGTCGACTGGTAGAGCGGTATCGAGCGGTCGACGTCGAAGTCGACCACGACCCGCTGACCGCCCTCGATCAGCCGCACCGATTTGACCTTGCCGATCTCCACTCCGGCGGCGCGGACGAACTGGCCGTTCTTCAGCCCGGTGGCGTTCCTGAACTCCGCGTGATAGCTGTTGGTGCTGTTGAACCGCATCTGAGCGAACACCACGACGATCGACACGGTGATCAGCAGCAGCACCAGCGAGACGATGCCGAGCTTGATGGCGGAGCCGGTGATTTTCATGGGTTGATCGTGTTGTCCCCGACCTGGCGGCCCCACACGTACTCGATTGCGTACGGTGAGCCGGTTTCTAGGTGGTTGTATGGCGCGAGGCTGGCGCCGGTGTCCACCACCAGACTCGGCGTCGGCCACAGGTCATGGGAGACGGCGTGCCAGCAACCCGGCGCACCGCCCGGCCCGCCGTGGGCGTTCACCCGTGGCAGATTGTCCGGATACACAAAGGGATTCGGCGCCCCGCCGACCAGGCCGGCCAGCCCGAGGAGCCCCAGTGTGGCCGCCGTGCCGGCCAACCCCGGGAGCGTGAGTATGCCTCCCAGCCCTGACGTCAGCTCGGTCATGGTTCTCAGCGAATAGCCGTTGCCGCCGCCTGTCGTCTCATAGGCATGGGGTTCTTCGTCGTAGTAGTTCCGGATGGTGCAGAAGATCTCGGGGCTGTAGGTGTCCAGCAGTCCGGCGGTGGGCACCAGATCGGCGGCCCCGCGCTGCAGGTAGGGCCCGCCGCGGGCGAAGATGTCTGCGCCGGTGTTGCCCAACCCGGCCGCGGCCAACAACGCGGCATCCAGGTCGGCTTCCTGGCGGTGCAGCGTGCGCGCCGTGATTACCGCGTTGTTGAGGGAGTCGAGCAGATCCGGCGCGGCGTTGGCGTAGATGTCGCCCAGGGTCGCGAACTGTCGAATGTCATGCCGGATCTGCGGCATTTGCGGATTGATGTCGTCGAGGATGGCGTTGGCGTTGACGATCGACTGTCCGAACTTGTCGCCCAACCCGGTCAACGCCTGCGCGGCCGCGGCCAGCGTCAGGTTCAGCTTGACCGGATCCAGCTTCTCCGTGATCGAGGTAAGCGTCTCGAAGAGCGAATTGAACTCGGTTGTCACCGACCTCGCGTCGATCACGTGCTGCGGCGTGATGCGTTGCGGTGTTGGCTTTTTGGGCGAGGTCAACGACACATACTTGTTGCCGAACACCGTGGTCGCCTTGATGTTGGCATCCACATTGGCCGGAATCAGCTCGATGTACTTCGGGTTCACGTTCAAGAGGAATTTGGCGGCCGGTGTGCCGTCCCGTTCGACCTCCGAAATGCTGGCCACCCGGCCGACTTCCACGCCGTTGTAGGTGACCTTCGATCCCGGATCCATCACCAGACCGGCCCGGGGAGCCAACATCGTCAAGCGCGTGGTCGGCGAGAGGCTGCCGCGAAACTGCAACCACACGAACCCCAGCACCACCGCGGCGACGACCAAGAACACCAAAGCCGCCGTCCGGTAAGGCGGTATGCGTTTTGGATTCTCCCTCATTTTTGGGGCCGGGGCTGTCATTGGCGGCTACACGGTGAGGTTGAAGTTCGGGGTTTTGCCGTACACCGCCATCGCGGTGAGAACGACCACCACGACGATCGTGATCAACGACAACCGCATCGACCGCCCCACCGCCTCGCCAACGCCGACCGGCCCGCCGGTGGCGGTGTAGCCGTAGTAGCAGTGGGTGGTCATCACGACCACCGCAACCAGGATGACCTCTGCGAAGGACCAACCCACGTCGTTGAGGCGCAGAAAGGTGTGGAAGTAGTGGTTGTACGTGCCTATGGACTGCCCGTACAGGAAGACCGTGGTGACTTGCTGGGACAGGAAGGCCATCGTCATCGCCAACCCGTAGAGCGGGATGATCACGATCAGGCCCGCCACGACCCGGGTGGACGCCAGGAAGGGGATCGACCGGATGCTCATCACCTCGAGCGCGTCGATCTCCTCGCTGATGCGCATGGCGCCCAGTTCGGCGGTGGCGCCGGCGCCGACCGTGGCGGCCAGCGCCTGGCCGGCGGCCACCGGCGCCACGAACCGCACGTTGACCAGGGCGGCCAAGAATCCGGTGAATGCCTCGACACCGATGTTGCCGAGCGTCGCGTAGCCCTGGATGGCCACCAGTGAGCCGGCGGACAGGGTGATGAAGCCGACGATGGCGGCGGTGCCGCCGACCACGGCCATCGCGCCGGTGCCCATGCCCATCTGGGCCACCATGCGCAGCAGCTCCTTGCGGTAGCGATGCACGGCGAACGGGATCTGCCCGATTGCGCTGAGGGCGAACCAGACCATCTGCCCAATCTCGACCAGTACCCGGTCGGGGGCTTCCCCATATCGAATGAGGGCGGCCCGCGGAATGTGGAGATGCCGGGTGGGTACCCCTGTGGTCGCGGTCATGTCAGCGCCCCGTCCCGAATCGGACGCCGATGGTGGTCAGCGCCGCGTTGACCGCGAACAGGGCAATGAAGCACAGCACCACCGTCTCGTTGACGGCGGTGCCCAAACCCTTGGACCCGCCGCGAACGATCAGCCCGCGGTAGCAGCCGACCAGGCCGGCGATCAGCCCGAACGTCGCCGCCTTGATGAACGCGATCAGCACCTCGGGCAGGCCGGTGAGCGCCGTGAGCGTGGAGAGGTAGGCGCCGCTCGAGACGTTCTGCAGGTAGACGCTGAACAGGTAGCCGCCCCCCAGGCCGACGGCGACCACGAGGCCGTTGAGCAGCACGGCGACGAGTGTCGAGGCGACGACGCGGGGGACCACCAGCCGGTGGATCGGGTCGATGCCGAGTACCTCGAGCGCATCGATCTCCTCGCGGATGGTTCGCGCGCCCAGGTCGGCGCAGATCGCGGTGCCGCCCGCGCCGGCGACCACCAGCACCGTCACGATCGGGCCGAGCTGGGTGACCGCGCCGATCGCGGCACCGGCGCCCGAGACGTCCGCGGCACCGATCTCGGCGAGCAGCAGGTTGAGCGTGAAAATGAGGAGCACGGTTTCGGGGATGGACACCGCGATCGTGGGTAGCAGCGATACCCGCATGAGAAACCAGCCGTTCCAGATGAACTCGCGCCACTCGAACGGCTGCCTGAGCGCCTTGCCGGTCAGCACGCACATGCGGAAGAACCCGCCGGCCACTTCCGTGCCCGGTCGAATCCTCTGGCCAATTTTGCTGGCGGTCAGGTGTGAGGTGGTCATCCGCGCCGCCCCTGACCCGACCGCGCACTCAGTCGCGAGGGCTGCACTGCTGGGTCAAGCGGGCTATGCACGGTCGCTGGACGGGGATCGCGAGCGTGGACGTGAACCCGCCTCGCGGTCTGATTGATGGGATGAGCTGGTATCGAACGGCTTTGCAATGCAGCAGATTTCGAATTGCCTGGCAGCGAATACAACTCCGGTCGTCTGCTCTCTACCTCTCGCTGCAATGGCGTTCGATGTTCTCCGCCGCTTGGCGCGCCACCTTGTTTCCGATGTCGGTCGACCAGGTGATCCCCCCGACCGGCACTCCGGGACCGTGCTCTCAGCTCCATGCCGCCCTCGTTTGCGCCACGCTGTCACTATTGCATTAGACCGTACGGTCAGTCAATAACCGCCACGCCTGCTCAAATTGCATCACCGAACTGCCCGAACAGCGCCCAGGGCTGCAGTAGGGTTGTTCGGGCAATTACCAGGAACTTTGGGTATTGACCGGGTGAGTCGGGTCCCGTGCCAACGGATGGGCGGGGGGAAGCGGGCCCTTATAACCGACCGGGCGTACGGCGACGGTGTAGCGCTCGGGCGCTCGTCTCCGGTCGGCTAAGAACGGGCAAGGCGATCAGATGGGAAACAATTCGACCAATTACCCACCCGCACAAGGCATTAAAGGCTCGTCGGTCAACCAGCGGAACCGGTGACCGCGGCGAGGCATTCGCGCACCACCGAGACGACGTCCGCGGCAGGGTTTGCCCACTTTCCGAGCGCGAGTCGGTCGAGTAGCAGGCCGCCGAGGAACACGTCGACGAACGCGGCACCGACTTCTTCGGGTGTCCGGGATCCGGCGGGATCGAACCACACCCACATCCACTGCAGCGATCCCCACAGCTGCAGTGCCGCCAGCTCGACGTCGACGCTTCGGAACACGCCGCTCTCGATCCCGTTGCGGATCTCGTCGGTCGCCAGCGCCTGCAACTGATTTCGCAACTTGCGCACCTGGTGCATGGCGGGATCATCGAACAGCTGAACCACTTCGCGCTGGCTTGCCACCGTCGCATCGCGAGCGACCACTTGGAGCAGTGCGGACGCGTAGATGATTGCGGCGATGCGTTCGTGCGGCTCGGCCAGGCGGGCCCACGCCATCTGCAGCGCATCGAGTTGGCGGGCAAGGTGGGTCTCTTCGAGCTCGCGCAACATCTGCGCTTTGGTTCCGAAGTGATGGACGATGGTGCCCTTCGACATGCCGAGCTCGTCGGCGATGTCGCCCATATTCGTTCTGTCGTAGCCGCGTTCGGCGACGTAACGGACGAACGCGTCGAAAATCTCGCCACGTCTCCCAGGTCGGGGCATCTTCCACCTTCGACTCAAACTAACCGTACGAACGGTCTATCATAAGGTTCGCGATGTCAAGGACCCGTGCGGGTGTGCTACGGGGTGAGAGATGGTGCTCGGCGCAAGCCCCGACGCCGCAGCGTAGATGGCGCCTCGAGGCGATCAGATCCCGAGCCCGTCGACTGTGCCAAGAAGGCGTGAAAGCAGCCGTCGCCGGCTGGTCGGGCGCGTCGGTCGGCGCGTCTAGAGCGACCTGGGGCCGCCGAATCTGTCCGGCGCGGTTACCACATACGTGTTCGCTTTGCCTGCCGGCTTGATCTCGCCGGCGGTGTACACGGTCATCAGCTCTCTGCCGTCGCCGTCAGCCACGCACACATAGGTATCCGTCTCAGCGTCGTAGTCGAAGCTTTCCCAAGCCAACAAGAACGCCAAGCAGTTGCCGTCGCGGTCGGTGACGACGAGCTTGTGTACCCCGGACTCCTTTAGAAGCTGGGCATCCTGCGTGCGTTGCTGAGGGATGTGATTGGTGTGGAGCGTAGCGTGTGACATCTGTGTACTCCCTTAGCGAGGGTGTCTCGGTCTAGCCTAGGCTCAACCATTCACGGAATCCGAGCCTTGAGGAAAACGTTTTCTCGCCGGGTACCGTCCCGCCCAGGGCACTACGACCCCAACCAAGGGGTCGTAAGTCGTCTAGCCCACTGACCGTGATGCCAATTGGAGTACCCAGCACCTCGGCGGGCCGCTTGCTGATGCCCGGCGTCACTTTGTCGCAACCCGGGTCGGCTATCTTCGGCGGGACTTGTGGGCGAGGGGGAGTGGGCATGACGCAGGAAACCGAATCCGACACGAATCCGTCCGCGGCCGCGGTGGACCTGGACACCATGACGGCCACGAAAGAGACGCTCGAGGACTACACGCTGCGGTTCGCACCGCGCAGTTATCGGCGATGGTCGACGGCCGTGGTTGGCATCTCGGCGCTCGGCGGCATCGCGTATTTGGCCGACTTCGCGATCGGCGCCAATGTCGGCATCTCCTACGGCACCGGCAACGCGCTGTGCGGCATCGGGATCTTCGCCCTGGTGATCTTCGCGACCGGGCTGCCGTTGGCCTACTACGCGGCGCGCTACAACCTCGACCTGGATCTGATCACCCGGGGTAGCGGCTTCGGCTACTACGGGTCGGTGGTCACCAACGTGATCTTCGCGTCGTTCACCTTCATCTTTTTCGCCCTCGAGGGCTCCATCATGGCGCAGGGCCTCAAGCTCGGCCTGCGCCTTCCGCTCTGGGCCGGCTATGCCTGCTCGACGCTCATCATCTTCCCGCTGGTGATCTACGGCATGAAGGTGCTGTCCCAGCTCCAGCTCTGGACCACGCCGTTGTGGTTGATCTTGATGGTCGTCCCGTTCGTCTACCTCGTGGTGCGCCACCCGGACTCCATCCACCAGTTCTTCGGGTACCGCGGCCGCGGCGGCGGCGCGGTGAGCATCGGCTCGACGTTGTTGGCGGCGGGCGTGTGCCTGTCGCTGATCGCACAGATCGCCGAGCAGATCGACTACCTGCGTTTCATGCCCCCGCGGACCCCGGCGAACTCGCGCAGTTGGTGGACCTGGGTGCTGCTCGCCGGACCCGGCTGGGTCGTGTTCGGAGCGATCAAACAGATCATCGGCCTGTTTCTGGCCGTCTATCTGATCGCTCGCGTTGCGGGCTCGACGTCGGTCGCCAATCAGCCGGTGCACCAATTCTTGTTGATCTACCGCGACTTCATGCCCGGCTGGCTCGCGCTGACACTCGCGGTGGTCCTGGTGGTGCTCAGCCAGATCAAGATCAATGTGACGAACGCGTACTCGGGATCGTTGGCGTGGACCAACTCGTTCACCCGGATTACCAAGCATTACCCGGGGCGCGTCGTCTTCCTCGCCGTCAACCTCGTCATTGCACTGATCATGATGGAATCCGACATGTTCGACGTCCTGAACACGATCCTCGGGTTCTACGCCAACTGTGGAATGGCATGGGTGGTGGCCGTGGCGTCGGACATCGTCTTCAACAAGTACCTGCTCAAGTTGTCACCGAAGCGTCCGGAGTTCCGGCGCGGCATGCTGTATGCCATCAATCCGGTGGGCTTCGGGTCGATGCTGTTGGCCGCCGGGTTGTCGATCATCGCCTTCTTCGGCGGCCTCGGTGAGGCGCTGCGTCCGTACTCGCCGTTGGTGGCGATCGTCGTCGCGTTGGTCATGCCGCCGATCCTGGCAATCGCAACCAAGGGCGGGTACTACCTGCGTCGCACCCACGACGGCATCGACTTGCCCATGTATGACGAATACGGCAATCCCTCAGCGGCGCAATTGAAGTGCCACGTCTGCCATCACGACTACGAGCGGCCGGACGTGGCGGCGTGCGAAACTCACGACGCGCATGTCTGCTCGCTGTGCCTGTCCACGGACAGGCTGGCCGACCACGTGCTGCCGGCCCACCACTAGGCGCTTGGGCGCCGCTGCGCCTCGACGCCGGTCACCGGCGACGGCGCCTTGGGCCGCAACGCCACCAAGACCACGCCGGCGGCGAACACCGCCGCGGCCGGCCAGGAGAAGCGCCCATCCGATGCGAAGCCGCCCTGAGCCAAAAGGTGCAGACCAACGGCCGCCAGGACGGCGCCGAAGAGCATGATCGCTTCGCCCCAGCGATCGCCGAGGGGTAGTCCGAACGTCGGCAGCGGAACCGCGAAGAACCGCCGCTGCCACCACAGCAGCACCAACTCGACCGCCGTCACCACGCTCAGGATCGTGATCCACTCCAGTCGGACCAGCCACCACGCCGCAGACCCCTCATGGGGCTGGGGTATCAGACCGGCCGGATAAGCGACGATCGCGACGACGACCACCGGAATCATGTGCCACAGGTAAAGCGCCATCACGTTGGCGTTGGCGGTCGACAACAGGCGCCGCACCGGGCCGTGGTGCAGGGCCCGGTCGAGCATCGCCGCAAACGCCATCGCGAGCCCGGCCTGCGTGCAGGCGTACGCCATCATCGCCACCGTGGGCGGCGTCGTGTTCTCGATCGCTTCCCCCGGAACGCCGATCATGCTCACCGAATACGGTCCCACTCGGATCAGCAGTGCCAGGGCGACGGCCGAACCGGCGGCGAGCAGCACCGGTCTGCGGCCGGCCAACAGCCCACCCTCCCAGGCGATGCCGAGCTGATAGAGCAGGCCCCAGCACAACAGGTAGTTGAGCGAGCCGACGTAGGGGACGTGGCCCGCGAGCGACACGGCGTCGATCAGCACGACCATGGCGGCCAGCGCCGCCGGCACCCTCAGGCCCCAACGCCGATGTGCCGCAACGGCAATGGGAGTCAGCGACACCACCAGCACATACACGGCGAGGAACCATAGGTGCATGGCCACCGCCCACCCCGCGTATTCCAGCACCGTGCCCGGCACCCGCTGGGCCTGGAGCACCACCACGATCACCGAAACGAGCGCGACGTAGACCGTCGTCGGCCCGAGCACCCGAGCCAGTCGGTGCCGAATCCAGGCCTGGCGTGAGAAGCTGCCGCCCTCGCGGCGGTGCGCCCACGACACGGCTCCGGCGTAACCGGCTACGAAGAAGAACACCGGGACCGCCTGGAAGATCCACGTCAACCATTGGGTCCACGGCATGTCCAGCAGCGGGTTCTCCCGGCCGAATTGCCCGTCGTGGTAGGTCACAGAACCGGCCAGCCAGTGGCCCAGCACGATGAGGACCACGCCCGACGCGCGGTAGAAGTCCACCGCCAGATTGCGGGCCGGTCGCGTCGTCTCTAAATCGTCCATCGGATCGCGGTTGGATCGATGCGGTGCACTCGCGCAACGGTACCCGCCCCGTGGCCCTAAGTCGCTGAGCGCACAATGGCGCCATGAAACAAGCTCGCCTTGCCGGTTTGGAGGTCGGGCGCCTCGGCCTGGGCGCCATGGGCATGTCCGTGGCCTACGCCGGCGCCGGCAGCGACGACGCCGAGGCGATCCGCACCGTCCACCGCGCCATCGACCTGGGCGTCACACTGATCGACACGGCCGAGGTGTACGGCCCCTACGTCAACGAGGAGCTGCTCGCCCGCGCCTTGCAGGGCCGCCGCGATCAGGTGGTGCTGGCCACCAAGTTCGGCCTGATCTCGCACACCGGGCGCAACGGCCTGGACAGTAGCCCCGCCAACATCCGTATCGCTGTCGACGGTTCGCTGCACAGGCTGGGCACCGACCGCATCGACCTCTACTATCAGCACCGTCTTGACCGGGACACCCCGATCGAAGACACGGTCGGCGCCTTGGCCGAGCTGGTCGCCGCCGGGAAGGTCCGGCACATCGGCCTTTCGGAGGTCGGCGTGAACACCATCCGGCGTGCGCACGCGGTGCATCCCATCACCGCGGTGCAATCCGAGTATTCGCTGTGGACGCGCGACCAGGAGGACGAGATATTGCCGGTGCTGCGCGAATTGGGGATCGGATTCGTCGCTTACTCACCGCTGGGCCGCGGCTTCCTCACCGGCGCCATCCGTTCCACGGAGGGGCTGCCGGACAGTGACTACCGCAAGACCAATCCGCGGTTTTTCGACGAGAACTTTCAGCACAACCTGCAAAGCGCCGACGAATTGCGCGCCATCAGCGCCGACGTCGGCGCGACCCCGGCTCAGGTCGCTCTGGCCTGGCTGTTGGCGAAAGGGCCTGACATCGTGCCGATTCCGGGCACAAAGCGGGTGGCGCGGCTCGAGGAGAACGTCGGTGCCGACACCGTCCAACTGTCACCCGAGCATCTGTCGCGGCTCGATCGGATCACCCCGCCCATGGGCGGCCATCACGCCGAAGCGCAGATGGGATGGATCGACCGCTGATAGACGACGGCATGCCAGTAATGTTGCGGTGCAACAGCTCTCGGTAATGATCGCTTGCTAGTCGGCGCCGGCCAGGGCCGCGGCGCCGTACTTCTTTTCGATCAGCGTCCACGGGTCGGCATAGGCGCCGCGTCCCTCGAGCCGGCGCTGCACCATCAGAACGGTGCGCAGCACCGGCCGCAGTATCGGGCTCAGCAGCCGCACCACCATGCGCAGGTGGCCCTGCGTTTCGGCGATCCAGGCCAGCGTCTGCGACCAGTCGTGTCCCTGGAAATCGAGCAGCGCCTGGGCTTCGGTGGTGTCATACCAGCCGGTGAAGCTCCAGCCGCGGTCGTCGCCGGGATCGCCGGGCAGGCTCGCGGACGGGCCGAGGCCACCCAGGCCGACGGCCTCCATGAGGCCGTCCTCGAGCTCGCGCTGGGTGAGCACATACGACTCGTTGCCGCCGATCAGTAGCACCTTGCCCGCGATGGTGGCTTGCCGGTCGACGCCGTTGGCGAAGGCCAGCGCCACGTCGCGCGCATCCACCGCGTGCATGCGGTTGTCGCCGGGCATCGATCGCATCAACAGCAGGGAATCGCCGTTGACCGTCGTGTGCGTATCCGGCGAGATGACCCCGCCCAGGCGAAACAGCGCATAGGGCAGCCCGGCGGCGCGGATCGCCGCCTCGGCGAGAACCTTGTCCTGACCGTATTGATCGATGGGATTGACCGGGGTGTCCGGGGTGATCCGTTCGGGCTGACGGTAGGGGTTGCGCGACCCGTACACCGCGGCGCTGGAGGCCATCAGGAACAACGGCGGCCGGGGGAGCGCGGCGCAGGCCGCCAGGAGATTCTCCGTGCCACCCACGTTCACTTTGCGGGCCAGCGCGGGTTTGCGATACGAGAGCGGCGACACGATCGCGGCGAGGTGAACGACCGCGTCGGGTTGGTGGGTCGTGACGAGGTCACGTAGCGCCTCGGCGTCCAGCAGATCGGTGTAGGCCGGGATCAGCGTTCCGGGGTGGCGGGCGGCGGCCAGCTCCTTTTCGACAGCGACGGTGTTCTCGGTGCGCAGATCCATCGCGATCACGGTGCGTCCCCGGTCCAGCAGGATCTGCGTGCAGCGTTTGCCGATTTGCCCGAATGCGCCGGTGACCAGAACGGTGGAGGCGGTCACGGGTTCATCACCACATTGGCGAATCGGCTTATGGCCCGGCGGATTCGGTCGGAGACGTAGAGCGAAAACACGGGAGTGACGATATCCTCTCGCAGTCGCGTCAGCTTGGAGCTCTTGATGAACCACTGCCCGGCGATGTTCTCGTAGGTCTCGTGGTAGTGGCCGTAGCCGACCAGCGTCACGCCGGGGCCGAATCGGACGACGTCTTGCAGCGCCCACACCCCGCGCGCGGCCGTCGCCGAGGTGAGGGTGATCTCGGGGGCATGTACCTGGTGCGCGGTGGCCTGCCCGGGCCGCCCGAGGGCCTTGCGCGTGAACGCCACGAACTCATCCGCGCCCTCGATCACCTTGCCGCCGGCTTCGGCCGTGTCGCTGAGGAAGTCGTCGGTGAAGACGGTGCGCCACCCCGCCCAGTCCTTGGTGTCGAGCAGCCGGCAGTAACGGGCCTTGAGCTGCTTGATGGACTCGATGGCCAGCAGCGTGGCGGCGTCCGCGTCGGTAACGCTGCACTCCGCGCGCTCTGTCATTGCGGCTCGATTCTCCAGGTTTCGACTCTGCGTGACGTTTCCCCGGCGAAGTGTAAACCCCTCAGCCTTTGAAGTAGACCACCTGATGGGTGGTGGCCAGCAGCACGCCATCACGCGTCCAGACCTGTGCGCTCTGGTCGAAGTAGCCTCGGCTGAATCGGTTGGCGTGGGCGGTGCACAGGACGAAGTCGTTACCCACGCCGTCGAGTTCGTGCCGATCGGCGTGAAAGTACGTCGTCAACGAGATCGTGCCCGACGGGATGATGGTGCCCCGCCGCAGGAACACCCGGGGGTAGAAAGCGTCGCATAGCGCGGCGAGCGCCGGGTAGTCGACGGGGCGTTGCGCGCCGTCGCGCACCCACAGGGTGGTCGTCGACGAGGCGTTCGGGTGGCCGTCTTTGCCGGGCATCGGGCCTTCGACATACCGCATGTCGTAGAGGCTCGTCCAGCGCACGAGGCCCGGATCGGTGGCAGCCAGCTGCTCCGGGTCCGGTGCGCTCGGCGGGCGGCTTTCGGTGTCGCCCCAACCGTCGCGGCGGATCGCGAACAACGCGGTCGCCGTGGTCTTGACGTCGCCGCCCTGGGCGAGTTCGGCGATCCAGTGCTGGTTGGAGCGATTCGTGCGCGCGGCCCGCAGTGAGATGTCGAAGTCGCCGTCGGCGATCGGCGCGGCGTAGTTGACCGTCAACGCCAGCGGCTCGCCGAGGCGATCGGGGTGCGACTCGACGGCGTGCAGCATCACGGCGGCGGTGATCCCGCCGAAGGGGCCCACCATGTTGGCCCATTCCGGATGGGTGCGCCCGCGCCTGAGGTGGGCGTCGACGGTATCGAGCCGGATGGCGTCGTCGAAGGGATGTGTATCGGTCATGCTGAGTACTGCAGACTACGGGCCGCCAACCCCGCCGTGGGAACGGGGCGGCCGAGCGACAACATCGGAAAGGCGAGCCAGGATGGCCGATTCCCGGGACGAATCTCCCGCTGAGCTGATCGATGCCCGGATCAAGGAGTTGGGGGATTGGCGTGGCGAGATGCTCGCCCGCATCAGGGAAGTCATCAAGGGAGCCGACCCGGACGTGGTCGAGGAGTGGAAGTGGCGCGGCGTCCCGGTCTGGTACCACGACGGAATGATCTGCACCGGCGAGACCTACAAGAACGTCGTGAAGATGACCTTCGCCAAGGGCGCCTCGCTCGATGATCCTTCTGGCCTGTTCAACTCCAGCCTCGGCGGCAACACCCGACGCGCGATCGATTTTCACGAGGGCGACGAGCTCGACGTGAAGGCATTGACGGCGCTGATCCGCTCCGCGGTGGAGCTGAACCGGTCGTAGGCTGCGGCCTGTACAGCCGCGACCGCGCTGCTGTACAGTCGCCCAGCACAAGGTCGACGCTCGAACGAGAGGTCATCCGGTGACGTCGGAGTCGGTCGAGGAATTCCAGGGCCGGGCCAAGGCGTGGCTGGCCGAGAACCTGCCGCGGCTGGATTCCGGCGACGCGATGGTTCTGCAACGCGACTCGCTCACCTCCTGGCAGCGCGCCCGCGAACTGCAAAAAAGGCTGTACGACGGCGGCTTCGCCGGCATCTGCTTCCCGCGCGAATACGGCGGGCTGGGCCTGGGCTACGAATACAAGAAGGCGTTCGACGCCGAGGCCCTGGCCTATGAGACCCCCTTGATGCTCAACGTTCCATCCTTCGCCATCTGCTGCGCGACGATCCTGGACATGGGCAGCGAGGAGCAGAAGCGCACCCACATCGCGGCCGCACTGCGCGGCGACGAAGTGCTGGTGCAGCTGCTGTCGGAGCCCAGCGGGGGATCGGATCTCGCGGGTGTCCTCACCCGCGCCGACCGCCGGGACGGGCGATGGATCATCAACGGCGCCAAGACATGGAGCACGTGGGCGTTCGCCGCCGACTACGGCCTGTGCCTGGCCCGCACCGACTGGAACGTTCCGAAACACGAAGGGCTGACCATGTTCCTGGTGCCGCTTCGGCACCCCGGGGTCACGATCAACCGCATCAAGCAGGTCAACGGCTCCGTCGAGTTCTGCGAGGAGTTCTTCGACGACGTCGACGTCGGTGACGACGCCGTGGTGGGGGAGCCGGGGAAAGGGTGGGAGGTGGCCTCGCGCCAGCTCTACCACGAGCGCCGCACGATGGGCGACGGATCGGAGTACACCAGCGGCCCGGGAATCGCTGAGGCGCAAGATATCTCGGTTGACTTGCTGGGGCTGGTCGAGAAGACGAACCAGGCCGGCAGCGAACGAATCCGCGAGATGGTGGGCCGGGCCCTGGTCCATCGGGCCGTGCACGGCCAACTCAGCGAGCACGTGTTCCACGCCGTGACCAACGGATCCCTGCCGCCCGCCGCGGGGTCGATCATCCGGTTGTTCATGGCCGAGGTGCACGACGTCGAAAACGACACCGCGCTGACCGTCGCCGGGCCGGCGGCCGTGGTCGAGGACGAGGCGGGGCTGCTCGACATCGGCACCCGTTACCTGGGTCGGCAGATCGCCAGCATCGGCGGCGGGACCACCGAGATGGCGCGGAACGTCATCGGGGAGCGGGTCCTGAACTTCCCGCGCGAGTACGCCGCCGATCGCGGGGTGCCGTTCAACCAGGTGCGGCACGGAAAAGCCTGAGGGAGGCCGGAATTGGGCGACCAGCTTCGTGACATCCGGGAGTTGGCGGGAGACTCCGAGGCCTACCGGGAGGAACTGTACCGGCGGTGGACGGGGCTGCTCAGCTACCGCTACATCGGCCGCAAACATTCCTCGATGGACCTGGGTGAGGCCGACGACACCGTCACCATTCGCCGTGACATGCGGAACGAGGCCGGGGGAATCATGGTGGCGCCGTTGGCTATCTCGTCCCCGGAGGGCTGCCAGACCGACATGGTCGCGGTGCCCAACCCGGTCATCGCGTCGGTGCAGATCGTCGACCCCGGCTACGACGTCAAGCGAGTCGAGATCGTGGGCTCCGGCATCGTGCACCAGGGCCGCACCATGGGCTACGGGCGGTGCAAGATCGTCGACGCCGACAACCCGGACCGGGTGATCGCCTTCAACGAGGGGCAGGGGGCCATCATCGGCGTTCCGCCGGAAGGACTTGACCGGATGGATGTTTCGGGCACCGAACTGGTGATCGAGGACTCGCCGGACCTGCCGCCGCTGTGGCAGGCCTTTGGCGCCAGCCGCCGCGACGACGGCCACTGGATCCTGCCCGAGCTCAGCACCGAACTCGCCTCCCCCGACGCCGCATTACACATCGGACCGCAGCACGTCGTCTTAGAAACCGCGGCGATCGACCTCGCCGCCGACGTCGCCGGCACCCGGAAGCTGCAGGTGGTCAGCTGGCACGTCATGTTCATGTCACGCGGCAAGGTGGGTCCCTTCCGCGTCGAGGGCACCGCGCATCGCGGCGGGCCTGGCCGTGTCGGCGTGCGCATGCTGTTGCACGACGAGGGGAACGCGGACAAGGCCGTCACCTCCGCCGCGGCGGTCTTCGACGTCGTGGATTCCTAACCCCCGCGCAAGGGGGAAGGGCTAAAACATCTGCCCGCAATTTGTCAGTCAAACAGGTGAACCCAGCCGCATGATCGCCGAGCCTCGGCCAGCAACCGGATCCCCTCAGATTTCGCGCGCCGGCGCGGTCGCAATACGCAACCTGAGAAAGTCGGTGACTCTCGCGAATCGGAGGATCACTCGGACAACGGCATTCGCTTGTCGTCGATGTTCGTCGTGGAATATTTCCGGATCGGTGAGCATAATCCGGTTGCCACGCTCACAAAGTTGGCACCCGCCCTCTGCGATGACGTTGCGAACCCAGTCGGCCTCTGGTCCGAAAGGCAGAGCGACGACATAGCCGTCAGGCACCCTGAAAACGTTGACAGGAGTGCGGTATTCGCGTTGAGAATTGCGTCCGGTGTGTACGACGACGCCGAATCCGGGTAGCCATGGCGCCAGCCGGCCCATAACGCGGTTAGTGGCACGACGATTGAACCTCGCGAGCGACCTGCCCACTGACATAGCGCCTCCTGCCTATTCTGAATCGTCTTGTGGATATATGTGAAGCGGCGCCTCGGTATCGGATGGTTTGCAGTCGCCCGGCGGCAGGTGCGCTGCCGACGCAGATGCTCCTGTGTACCGTTGGATGCATTCGCGAAAAGCTCATCCGCGCATGGCGTTCATACCGTTATGTGCTCTGGACGGAGACCGAGTCCGATGAACTTCCCCATGACGTGGCGCAGGGCGGGTAGTACGCGGAAGATCCGAAAGATTAGTGGCACGTGCGTTGCAGTGTCGTCGGACAGTGATCGTGGATAGAGATTGCGCAGGATCACGGTCTGGAACGCCTGCGTGATCCTTACCGGCAATTCCCTTCGTCGCTGAATCCGCTGCAAATCACGCTCGGATGGCGTTCGGACGGCTAGCACGGGCCCAAGGATGTTGGCCGTTGCCACCGCATCTTGGATGGCAAGGTTAATGCCTACACCGCCAGCCGGCGACATCGCGTGTGAGGCGTCTCCGATGCAGAGCAACCCGGGGCGATACCACCGCGGCAGGCGGTCTACTTGCACGCTGAGCTCGTGCAGTTTGTCCCAGCTGTCGATCTGATCCACTCGGTCAGAGAGCGCTGGTGCCAGAGACGCAATTCGTTCCTGGATCATGGAAAGGCCGGCCGCCCGCAGCTCGGGGTATGCGTTGCTCGGGATGGCATAGGCCAACTGCCAGTATTCTGCGCGGTTGATGCACACCAACATTCCGCGCCCAAGCTCGAATAATGGCAACTGGTCGGCCGCCTTGCGCGGGAGCCGTAGCCAAAGCACGTCAAGCGGAGCCGATTTCGCGACTGGGTGCAAGCCTGCTCGTTCGCGTGCGATGGAGTGACGGCCGTCGGCGGCCACCACTAGATCGGCTCGTATTTCAATTTGGTCGCCGTCCTGGGCGGCGATGACTCCAGAACACCGGCCGTTTTCATAGACCAGGTCAGTCATTTCGGTGCTGCGGAATAGCCGGAAGGCCGGTATCTGCTCCGCCTTGTCCGCGAGGAAATTCAGAAAATCCCACTGAGGCATGAAGGCGATATAAGGCGCGTGCACCTTGAGTTTGCGAAAGTCCGCGACCGTAATTGCCGTGCCGTTGATGCTCGCAGTGACCTCAGACATCTGGACATGCGGCAGATCTAGGAATTCGTCGGCCCAACCCAGCTCGTGGATCAGTTCAAGGGTGGACGGGTGGATCGTGTCACCACGGAAATCCCGCAAGAAGTCAGGGTGTTTCTCCACCACCACCACGTCGATTCCCTGCCGTGCGAGAAGGAGACCAGCCATCATGCCCGCGGGGCCACCGCCGACTACGCAGCACTGGGTGGACTCGTGTCGCATGTTGCTCAACCCTTCTTACTGACAGTCAGACCGTTCAATACGAGCTCGGCGACGCTGTCGGTGTCGATTCGCCGACCTGTCTTGTGGCCCATTGCCACAGCTGCGAACAACGATGATGCTGCGACGCCGATCATCTCGGGCCGAAGCCCGTCGGAAGTGGCGCGAGACTCCAAGTACGACGCCAGCATGGATTCGCCGGTGGCAACGAAGTCCCGCAATGCGGCATTGGCCTGGCTAGCCGAAAAGAAAATGGAGACCAGATCGCCATGCGCGGCGAGCGCTTCGTCGAACGCACGCACGAGGGTTGGCAGAAGCGTGAAGGCCGACTGATCCGTCCCCGCTTCGAGCAGCACGCCCAACTCGGACATGAAGCCGCGTTCCTTAAGGACTGCCGCGACCAACGCCTCTTTGCTGTCGAAGTAGTGATAAAGCAGCCCCGGTGTCACGGAGGCCTGCTCGGCGATGTCCTTGACGGACGCTCGGTCGACACCTGCACGGGCAAAGACCGTCATCGCGGCGTCAATGAACTGCTCACGGCGCCGCAGGCGAACGCTCATCGGCTGAACCTAGCATTGATTAAACGTTCATTCAATCGACGTCCTGTATGAGGACACATGGTGCTTCCAGTCGCCAATGACGGCGCGGGCCCGGGCCAGGGGCAAGAAGTTTCGTGTGCGGAGTCCGGCGGCTGACCGTAAGGTGATGCGGTCATCACCTCTGCGGCGGCGGTTACGTCGTGGGCTGACCGCATCTCGTGTCACGGTATGGCCATACAACGCTTCAGGTACGTATGGTGCTTAGGACTCACACGACGGGAGAATCGCAGTGGCAGAACGGCTGGCCGGCAAGGTCGCGCTGATCAGCGGGGGCGCGCGGGGAATGGGGGCCTCGCACGTGCGGACGCTGGTCGCCGAGGGCGCCAAGGTGGTGTTCGGTGACATCCTCGACGACGAGGGTAAGGCGGTCGCGGCCGAGGTCGGTGACGCGACGCGTTATCTGCACCTCGACGTGACGAAGCCCGAGGATTGGGATGCGGCGGTGGCCACCACGCTGAGCGAGTTCGGCCGCCTCGACGTGCTCGTCAACAACGCCGGCATCATCAACATCGGCACCTTCGAGGACTACGCGCTCTCGGAGTGGCAGCGAATCCTCGACATCAACCTGACGGGTGTCTTCCTCGGCATCCGCGCCGTGGTCAAACCCATGAAGGAAGCCGGCCGCGGATCGATCATCAACATCTCCTCGATCGAGGGCATCGCCGGCACCATCGCCTGCCACGGATACACCGCCACCAAGTTCGCCGTCCGGGGGCTGACCAAGTCGGCGGCCCTGGAGCTCGGGCCCAGCGGGATCCGGGTGAACTCGATCCATCCCGGCCTCATCAAGACCCCGATGACCGAATGGGTCCCCGAGGACATCTTCCAGACCGCGCTGGGTCGGATCGCCCAGCCCAAGGAGGTCTCCAACCTGGTCGTCTACCTGGCCAGCGACGAGTCGAGCTATTCGACCGGCTCGGAGTTCGTCGTCGACGGCGGCACCACCGCCGGCCTGGGCCACAAGGACTTCTCGGCGGTCGACACCGCCGGGCAGCCGGATTGGGTTACCTAGCGGGAGAAAGGGATTCGGCCTCCTCGGGGGCCTTCTCGTCACTCGGCTTCGGCCACGGCGACGGCACCGGGCGCTGCCGCACCCGCTGTGGCCACCAGAACCACTTGCCCAGCAGCGCGGCGATCGACGGGGTCATCAGCGACCGAACGATCAGCGTGTCGAACAGCAGACCCAGCCCGATGGTGGTTCCGACCTGGCCGATGACCGTCAGTTCGCTGACCGCCATCGTCATCATCGTGAAGGCGAACACCAGGCCCGCCGACGTGACGACCGAGCCGGTACCGCCCATCGACCGGATGATCCCGGTGTTCAGGCCGGCGTGGATCTCCTCCTTGAACCGCGCCACCAACAGCAGGTTGTAGTCCGCGCCCACGGCAAGCAGGATGATGACCGACATCGCGAGCACCATCCAGTGCAGCTCGATGCCGATGAGATGCTGCCAGATCAACACCGACAGGCCGAACGACGCCCCCAGCGAGAGCAAGACCGTGCCCACGATGACCGCCGACGCCACCACGCCCCGCGTGATGAGCAACATGATGATGAAGATCAAGCACAGGGACGAGATCCCGGCGATCAGCAAGTCATAGGTGTTGCCGTCGCTGAGGTCTTTGTAGATCGACGCGGTCCCCGCCAGATAGATCTTCGAGCCCTCCAGGGGCGTGCCCTTGAGCGCTTCGTAGGCGGCCTTCTTGATGGCGCCGATGTGCGAAATGCCTTCCTGTGACATCGGATCGCCGTCATGGCTGATGATGAAGCGCACGGCATGGCCGTCGGGGGAGATGAAGTTCTTCATCCCCTTCTTGAACTCGGCGTTGTTGAAGGTCTCCGGCGGCAGGTAGAACGAGTCGTCGTTCTTGGACGCATCGAACGCCTTGCCCATCGCGTTGGAGTTCTTCTGCGCCTCGTTTTGCTGGTCTTGCAGGCCCTTCTGGGTCGCGTACATGGTCAGCATCGTCGTCTTCATGGCCTTCATGTTCTCGATCATCGACGGCATCAACGCCACCATCTGGGGCATCAGCGTGTCGAGGTGATCCATGATCGGCAGCAGGCTCTCGATGTCGTCGGTCATGATGTCGATGCCGTCCAGGCCGTCGAAGACCGAACGAAGTGACCAGCACACGGGGATGTCGTAGCAGTGGCGTTCCCAGTAGAGATAGCTGCGGATGGGCCGGAAGAAGTCCTCGAAATCGGCCATGTGCTGGCGCAATTCGTTGATGTCGATGGTCATGTCGTGCATCTTTTTGACCATCTGATGCATGTCGTTGGCCATCTGCGCGGTGATGCTCGACATCTTCTCCATGCTGTCGATGGTCGTCTGCATCATGTCGGCCTGGTGCAGCATGTCGGCCATCTGGTCTTCCTGGTACTTCTGGTTCATCTGCTGGGTGACGCCCTGCATGCTGATCTGGAACGGGATCGACGTGTGCTCGATCGGCGTGCCCTGCGGGCGGGTGATGGCCTGGACGCGACCGATTCCCGGCACGCGGAAGACCGTCTTGGCGATCTTGTCGATCACCAGGAAGTCCGCGGAGTTGCGCAGATCGTGGTCGCTTTCGATCATCAGCACTTCGGGATTCATCCGCGCCTGCGAGAAGTGCCGGTCCGCGGCCGCATAACCCTCGTTCGCGGGAAGATCGGCGGGCAGGTAGTTGCGATCGTTGTAGTTCGTGCGATATCCGGGCAAGGTCAGCAACCCGATGAGCGCGATCCCGATCGTCACAACCAGGATCGGGCCGGGCCAACGGACCACGACCGCGCCGATCTTGCGCCACCCGCGAATCCGTTGGGTCCGCCTGGGTTCGAGTGTCCGACGGAAACGCGTCGCCACCGAGATGACCGCCGGGCCCAGCGTCAACGCCGCCGCCACGACGACCACCATGCCGATGGCCAACGGGATACCCAGTGTCTGAAAGTAGGGCAGGTTGGTGAAGTGCAGGCAGAAGGTCGCGCCGGCGATCGTCAGACCCGACCCGAGCACCACGTGTGCGGTGCCCTTGTACATGGTGTAGTACGCGTCTTCGCGAGATTCGCCGACGGCGCGGGCTTCCTGATATCGCCCGATCAGGAAGATCGCATAGTCGGTGGCGGCCGCGATCGCCAACGTGACCAACAGGTTGGTGGCGAACGTGGAAAGGCCAATGATCTTGTAGTAGCCCAGGAAAGCGACCATGCCGCGCGCGGCGGAGAGCTCGAAGACCACCATCAGCAGCGTGAGCAACACGGTGACGACCGACCGGTAGACCAACAGCAGCATCCCGATGATCACCGTGAACGTGGCCGCGGTGATGAGCTGCAGGCTGCGGTCGCCGGCCGTGTGCTGATCCGCCGACAGCGCCGCCGGCCCGGTGA
The DNA here is from genome assembly GCF_001667665.1 of Mycobacterium sp. E342. Lineage (NCBI taxonomy): Bacteria > Bacillati > Actinomycetota > Actinomycetes > Mycobacteriales > Mycobacteriaceae > Mycobacterium > Mycobacterium sp. E342. The sequence continues at coordinate 19,507 of NZ_LZJM01000284.1, read as the reverse complement.
CGTAGGCCTTCACCCCTTTGGGCGGGGTCAGGCTCTTGACGATGTTCTGCACGGACTCGACCGATTCGTTGGCCAGGGCCTCGCCCTGGTTACCCGCCAGATACACCTGGACGTAGGCGGCCTTGCCGTCGTTGCTCTGGGCGCCCGCACCGGTCAGTGGATCGCTCCACATGTCCTGCACGTGCTCAACGTGTTTGGTGTCGGCGTCGAGCTTCTTGACCATCTGGTCGTAATAGGCGTGCGCGTCGGCGCCGAGCGGATTTTGCCCCTCGAGCACGATCATGACCGAGCTGTTTGACTTGTACTCGTTGAAGATCGCGCCCATCCGCTTGGTCGCGACGACCGATTGCGCATCGTCGGGAGTCATCTCCACCGAGCGCATCTTCCCGACCTCGTCCAGCTGGGGGACGACGACGTTGAGCACCGCGATGAGCGCGATCCAGCCGATGATGATGGGCACCGCGAAGGTCCGGATGATCCGCGGAATCCTTTCCCGCACCGGTTCTTCGGTGACGGGGATGGTGTCGGTGCGGGCGTCGTCGAGGTGTGTGCTCATGCGGATTTCACCATGCAGAAGGTCAGGGCGTGCACGCGGTTGGTGAGGTTCTCGGCCTTGACTTCGTCGTCGATGGTGATGCGACAACCGAGGGAATCACCGTCGCTTTGCGCCGAGAGGTTGGGGAAGACGGAGGGGGCGGTGGTGCTGAGGACCAGCGTCCAGGGCAATGGCGCGCCGTCGACCCGCTTGGGGTCGGCGGACAGGTCCAGGTAGTTCACGTTGGCGGTGCGGGCCGAGCCGAAGACCTCATATTTGACCACTTTGGGCTTGAACGGCTTGGAATCGTCCAGTCGCGGGCTGGTCATGATGCCGGTGTCGTGAGCGCCGAAGAACGACTTGACCCGGGACACGGCAAAGCCGCCGATCACCAGGACCGCGACGATCAGCAGGGGCAACCATGCGTTGCGCAAACCCTTCGATTTCTGCACCTGGGGGATTCCTCCTCATCATCCGATCATGATGTGGCTAGTTATGCGCAACGACTTACGGTGCACCGCAACGGTTTCGACGGTGACACGGTCTGTACAAGTTCGACGGTCTCAGGGCGACGGCATCCCGAGAACACCGGTCGTCGCCCCCAGTGCCGACGCGTGCCATGTGCTGCGAAGGCGTTCTCGAGTACCGCAGAGTGAGCATAGTACATACTGTGCATATGTTGCACACCATGCAACAATTGCTCTCAGTGTTTCAAATCACTCGGTGAAGATGCTGTTGACCAGCGCGGCGGCGCGTTCGACGTGCGGCATCGGCGTGTCGTCGTCATCGCCCGCCTCGCCCTTCGACCAGCGCTCGATACCCGATCGCACCGCGGTCAGGGCCAGCGCGGCGATCAACGCGACGATCTCGTCGTCCTGCCGCATGCCCTGGCGGCGGGCGACCACGTCGGTCAAGTGGGTCTGGAACCGCTCCAGATCGGCGAGAAACGCGGCCAACACCGCCGGCGAGGTCTTGGCGAGTTCCAACATGTGCGCCGCGTGTTCGCGCCGCGGAGGCACGTCGCGAAGGTGATGCGCGGCCAGCGTGATCAGTTCCGCCAGTACCACCGAATACGGGGCCGGGCCCGCGGCGACGAAATCCGCCACCAGCTCCGGGGGGATGTCCGACGGGCCGTAGGCGAGCGCGGACTCTTTGTTGGGGAAGTAGTTGAAGAAGGTGCGCGTCGATATCCCGGCTTCGGCGCAGATCTCGTCGATCGTGACCTTGTCGTATCCGCGTTCCAGCGTCAGGCGCACCGCGGCATCGCGGATGTCGGCGCTGGTTTGGCGGCGACGGCGCTCACGCAGACCCATCTGGTTGACGACCACGGCCTCCATAGTTGCACATTCTGCACACTTTGCAGTCAAAAAGCGCGACCTCGGTCATCTCGCCGCTTGGGGAAGCCCCGCCGCCCGGCGATTGGCCGACGCAAGACCCGTTCGCGGACAAGCCGATCCAGCCACTACGCGTCGGCGGTCAGGCCACCGGTACGGCCAGGGCATCCCGAAGGTGATCGCACTGGCTGACGAAAAATTTCAGCGACACCGGCGCCTTGTCCACGATCTGGTCGAACGCGTGGAACGCGCCCGGGGCGATCTCCTCGTGCACCGCAACACCCGCGTGGCGCAGGCGCCGCGCGTACTCCACGCACTCCTCGTAGAACAGATCCAGTGTGCCGACCCCGATCCACGCCGGCGGCAGGCCGGACAGATCGTCTCGCCGTGCCGGAACGGCTTCTTGGGGGTCGGCGCCGTTGAGGTACCAGCGCCAGGCCAGCTGGTTGTCGGTCCCAGTCCACATGATGCGCTTCCGGCCGCGCGGGTCCGCGCCGGTCCGATCATCGAGCATGGGATACACCAGCATTTGAAACGCGAGCTTGACGTCGCCGCGGTCGTGAGCCCGTTGCGCCAGCGCCGCCGCGAAATGCCCACCGGCGCTGGCGCCGCCGACGGCGATCCGGTTCGGGTCGACCCAGGGCTGACGCGCGAGCCACAGCAGCGCCGCGTAGCAGTCTTCGAGCGGGACCGGATACGGGTGCTCGGGGGCCAGTCGGTGTTCCACGGCAGCGACCGCCACTCCCGTGCGGTGGGCCAGCTTGCGGAGATATTTGTCGTCCTGGGCGGCGTGGCCCATGATGGTGCCGCCGCCATGGACCCACAACAGGGCGGGCGCCCGGTCGCGAGAATGGTCGGGACGATGCAGGCGAACCGTCACGTTCTCGTTGACCGTCGCCTCCGGCACGTCGCGCAGCCGCCCCGTGGTGCCGAAGACGTTCATAATCGCCCGCTGAACCTTGATCCCCCGGTGCAGGGCGTAGCCGCGCGGCAGGAACCGGGCAACTCCCCGAAGACCCGGATCAACCGCATGTCGCGAGACAAAGGCGTTGTCGGGGAACCTGTTTGCCATCGATGCCCTCAATCCGTTCCGTCGGCGGACATTGCTGACCATACAGGGTCAGGATTGTGTCTCGGGGCATCTTCACCCCGCTGAGCTGCGACGCATTGCCGGTGGCTGATTGGTCGGTCAGGGGACAGGGTATTCGCAGGCGTGGCTTCGTCCCTTACCAAAATCATCAGCGTCCTGGATCCGCGCACCGGCGACACCGTCACGCAGGTGCCCATCACCGAGCCGGCCGACTGTGACGAAGCGGTCAGGCGCGCCGCGGCCGCGGCGCGCGCGTGGGCCCGCACCCCGCCGGCCGAACGGGCCGCCGCGATCGCGGCCGCGGCGGCCGACGTCCGCGCCGCGGCCGACGAGCTCGCCGAACTCAATGAGCGGGAAACGGGCAAGTTGCGTGGCGACGCGCGCGGCGGCGTGGATGCCGGTGTCGGCACGCTTTTGCAATATGCGCAGCTCGGGCCGCTGCATCGTGGTCACGCACTGCAAGGCGGATGGTCCGCAACCGATCTGATGGTTCCGCAGCCGCGCGGTGTGGTCGCGGTGATCACCCCGTGGAACGATCCAGTCGCGGTGGCGGCCGGACTCCTCGGCGCGGCGCTCGTCACCGGCAACACCGTGGTGCACAAGCCCAGCGAACGTTCCCCGCAGACCGGCCGGCGATTCGCCGAACTGTTGGCCGCCCGGCTCCCCGAGGGTGTGCTCGAGATCGTGGACGGCGACGGGACGGTCGGGGAGCATCTGGCTGCCGCGGAGTCGGTCGATGTCGTCGCGCACGTGGGCAGCAGCGCGACCGGCCGACAGATCGCGCGGGCCTGCGCCGAACGCGGCGCCAAGGCGCTACTCGACAATGGCGGCAACGACGCCTTGATCGTCGACGCCGATGTGGACGCAGCCTGGGCGGCTGGGCAATCCGCGCTGGGAGCCTACGCCAACGCCGGACAGATCTGCGTCTCGGTGGAGCGGGTGTTTGTCGTGCAGTCGATCGCGGACGCTTTTCTCAATGCGTTGATCGACGAGGCGATTTCGTGGGCCGACCGCATCGGCCCCCTGGTCGATGTCCGTCACCGCGAGCACGTGCACGCGCACGTCGAAGACGCAACGCGCGCCGGGGCCCACGTTCTGGTCGGCGGCGAGCCGCAACCCGGCCCGGGCTCCTTCTATCCGCCCACGGTGTTGACCGACTGCACACCCGACATGCTGATCATGCAAGAGGAGACGTTCGGTCCGGTGGCGCCGGTGCGGGTGGTGCCGGACTTCGCCGCCGCGCTGACGGAAGCCGCCGACGACCGCTACGGCCTGGCCGCGACCGTGCTGACGGGCAACATGGCGCATGCCCAAGAAGCCTGGCGCAGCCTTCCGGTGGGCACGGTGAGGGTCAACGCCGTATTCGGCGGTGCTCCCGGCGGGGCGGCTGAACCCCGGCGCGCCAGCGGTACGGGCTTCGGCTTTGGGCCCGAGCTTCTCGACGAGATGACCGCAGTGAAGGTGCTGCACTGGTCGGCGCCCGGAAACTGATCGGTAGCGCGGGTTCCGCGGAGGCTTCGCGTCAGTCGGGCCCGGCTTTCCAGTTGCCGGGCAGCATGGGGGCGGTCACTCCGCCGCCGAATCTGTCGACGGCCAGCCTGGTCAATCCGGCGGCGCCCAACGGACCCGCCCCGTCGTGCGAGGCCGTCGCGGAAGCCGGGGGCGCGTCGCTCGCGACAGTCGATTCTGGTTCGAGGTCGAGGAATTCGTAGCGGTAACCGCGGTGTGTGCGGCCGGGTGCGGCTCCCCGACGCCGCCGCAGTCGTTGCAGCTGGGCGGCCTTAGCCGGTTCGGCTGACTCGCTGGTCGCGGCGGCCGCGGCCGCCTTCGGGGCCTTGCCGGCCACGTTGGCGTCCGCCTCGGCGCCGAGCGAACCCACGAGGTATGGCGGTACGAAATTCTGTGCACCCATGGCACTTTCCGGCCCCACCACCGAGGGCGGCGGCCCCGGTGGGACACCGGTCCCGGGCGCCGCGACTGGTGTCGGCACCGATACCGGAGCGGCCGGGTGCAACGGGGCGGAGCTGACCGTCGGTGCGGCGGCTACCGCGGGAATCGGAGGCGCCTCAGTGAGAGGAAGTGTGTTCGGTGTCAGAGGGACCGCCGCCGTCGAGACCGGCGTCGCTCCAGCAAGGCCGGCCAGCCCCGCCAAGCCGGCCGCAGCTCCGGCGGGAACCACGAGCACCGGGGCGACCAGTCCAAGGGTGTAGACCGGATTGCTCAGGAAGAAGCTCAGCAATCCCGCCGGGTTGAATAGAAGCAGGTTGATCAGTACGAGCGTTCGGTGAATCACGAACTGTAGCGCCAGCATGACGATGGTCTCGAGCAGTTGCCCCGGGTTGTGCGCATACATGGGAATCAGGGTCTCCACGCGCGAGAGGAACATCGACAGACTTGGGTGCATCGACCAGCCTTGCGGCGAAAAGGGATTGAAGGGAAACAGCGCTTCCAGCCACTCCTGGAGATTCTGGGGGAGTGAGGTTCCCGTGATGTAGGGGTTGCCGCCGCTCATGCCCGAGCTACCGCTCATTCCGGAGCCGGAATTCATGCCGCCGGTGCTCATGTCCGCGCGCGCGATTCGCGGTGCCGCCGTGGCGTGCGGGGCCGCGGCAACCGCCGCCGTCGACACCGCCTGGTAGGCGCTCATGGTCGTGGCGGCCTGGACCCACATTCGCGAGTAGTCTGCCTCGTTCAGCGCGATCGGAATCGTGTTGACGCCGAAGAAGTTCGTCGCCACCAGCACTGCATGCATGGCGTGGTTGGCGGCCAGCTCACCCGGTGTCGGCATGGTGGCCAAAGCCGTCGTGTATGCCGTCGCGGCCACCTCGTGTTGGGCGGCCATCCCGGCGCTGGCGGCGCTGGACTGCAGCAGCCAGCCGAGGTATGGCCCGTGGGCGGCCACGTATCGCGCGCCGCTTGGCCCGTCCCACGCGCCGGCCTGAGCGGCGCTGAGCAGCGCGGTGAGCTCGTCGGCGACCGCGGCGTACTCGGTGCTCAACGAGTTCCAGGCGCTGGCCGCGGCCAGCAGCGATCCGGGGCCTGGCCCGCTGAACAACAGCGTCGAATGCACCTCCGGCGGGAAGGCCATCCAGATCGGCGCCGTCATCGCCGGTTCGTCCACCCGTGCCGCGGTCGACGCCCGGGGTCGTCAGGGAGAGAAGTCAGCGCTGGGTCCTTTCGGCCGAGGCCCACGGCATGCCCGAAGCCGCTCGATGCACGCGGTCCCGGGGCTGCCGGTAGGCCGGTCTGCAGGCCGATCCTAGGCCGATATCGTTACTCGGATGCGGTATAAAACCTGAGATATTCCTGTATATGCGGATAAAGGCAGGGGATGGATCCGCATTCCGGTTGGAAGGTCGCGGGGAATGCGAGGTCGCGATGAAAGAATTTCGGTTTTGTCTGAGCCGATCTGCCAGCCGTAGCTGCTTACGGCCCAGCGGACGGTCGCGAAGTTCGGTGGGTGGCCTCCTCGGCCGCGCCGGCGGGCGCGGCCGAGGAGGCGGCGCTGGCCAAGCCGGCACGTATTCCGAAGGTGCCGTGCGGCACTGGTGAATTCGACGCTAGGGATTGACCGTGTTCGGCTGGTGACCAAGCGGATTCACCGTGCACCGCGCGACCGGCGCCGGCGGGGTTGGCATCGTCGCTGTGCTGTGACATCGCCCGTACCGGATCCGGTGCGGCGAATCGTTCTTCCGCCAAAGGCTGGCCAGGGGCCGAAGCAGGGTGCTGGGCCGAACGCTGGGCGTCGGCGCCCGATTGGGCGGACTGCGGTGACGGCGTGGGCGCCGACGGTGCCTGCGCGCTGTAGTACCGCGCGAGCTGGTTGTAGTAGTCGACGTACGCTTCATAGCCGGCGTAACCGGCGGGGGTGCTGGCGCGCCGGCGCACCAACGCGCCCACCGCGGCGGTGGCCTGCGCGCCGTTGAACACCGCGAGGACGATAAGTGGCCACCCGCGGTCCGCCCCAAGAACACTCGACGACAGCGCGTCGAGGAAACCCATTGCGGCCAGTGCGGCGACCGCAAGTTCGTGCGGGTCCTGCCGCGGCAACAGCGCGAATCCGGCGCCCAGTGCCGCCAACGATGCGAACCGCACATTCCATCCGTCGGCTCCGCTGCCGTGGATCGCGGGGCTGAAGCTGAGGACGTAGCCGGCCAGCCCAAGCACCGCCACAACTATGAAAAGCCGTCGCTGCGACCGGTTTTCGGTGCCGAGCTGTCCGAGGCCTCCAGCGCTTGCCCGCGTGGTGGGTCGATAGGACGTGCGATCGTGTGTAGTACCACGCGAATAGACCACGGTCACTCCCGCGCCTTGGGAATTTGTTGCCGTTGACTGCGCGTCCACGCTAGCGCACTAACCCTGGTGCAGCCAGGTGGCCAGGAAGCGGGGTCAGTCGCCGTCGCCGTCGGCGGTATCGAGGTAGCGCATCTCCTCGTCGGTGGCCACCATGGTCACCAACGCCGAACCTGCGCGGGTGTTCACCTTGACGACGGCGTCCTCCACGGAAATCAAGTCAAGGGTGACATCCGCGGTCGAAGACGTGAGCGACGTCGTCGGCGCAGCGACCGTCATGCTGGTGACCCCCGCCCGTACCGTCCGCTCAGCCAACCCATCGAACATCTCGACGGTGTAGTCGCGGTTGGCTCCGGCTTGGATTGTGCCGCGGTCGAAGTCCGTGGCCCACAACAGATCGGTGCAGTCGACCTCGTCAACCATGTGCCGCCATCGGCCGGGCCTCACGCTGTGCACCAGCACTCGCGCGCCCAATGCCAGCGACCGCAGTACCACCTGCTGCGCGAGGTGAAGCGTGCCGCGAATCTCGACGCGGCCGATCTGCGGCCCGAACAGCGGCACCGCCACTGCCCGGCCCTGCTCGTCGGCGCCGATGACCTGACCGCACCCCGATGCCGGCACCGCCAGCCCATCCGCATCGCACTTCGCGGCATCGACCCAATGCCCCGGCGAGCGGGCCGGTGGCGAAACCGGGAGGCTCGCGGCGAGGGCGGAGAACTGTAACCCCCGCAAGTGGATCAGGCCCGCATGGCGGACAAGTGGTTGCGCGGCATCACCGTCGAAACGGACCAAGCCGCGAATCATCACCTGCTCCGGCGCGGTTCCTGGGCGCAATGACAGGCAAACCGTCGTCGAGTAACTGGAAACGGTCCACGGCATCGCCAGGCCGGCGGTGTTCAGCGAATCAGCCGTGACGGCGAAGCTGGTCAGACGGAAATGTCCATCGCGGCACGTGTCTCGCGTTTCCTCGACCGTGACCAGGTTGACCCCGTCGCCGAGCTGATTGGTGGCGCGGGCGATCCCGCTGGCGTTGAGGATGTGCGGTCGCAGACCTGCCTCGATCAGCCGACGCGCCACTCGGCGGGTGGCGGTGGTGGCGGTGCGCAGAATGCCTTCCCGGCCGCCGCCGCGGCGGCGCACTGCGTCGGCGCACCGCGACGGATCGAGACGCACCACGACAAAGACGCTGCGCTGCGCGATCGCGGGTAAGGGGCCCAATGTCGCGTCGTAAATCGCGGCCACGCGGGTGTGGCCGTACGAGCGGGCCCCCTGGCTGATGATGTCGATAGCGGCCACGGTGATGTCGAACTGGCGCAGGCAGTCGGCCAGCAAGCCCACTGGCACCATCTCGCCCGACACCGTCATACCCGGTTCCAGGACGGTCATCTCCTGCGGGTTGTCGTCAATCTTCAGCACCGACAGTAATGTGGCACCGTCCCAGCGGAATCCGATCTGCTCGCCTTCGCCGGTCTGGACGTCGAACGGATCGGTGACCACGGGTTTGCGCGCGCGAAGACCCCGGTCGGCTAGGTACCCGGCGCGATGGGCGATTCGGGCGGGCAGTGTGTCGCCGCGCACCGGGGCCACGATGGCGCAGCCCAGCGCAAGACCCGCGGCCACGCCCCACCACCCCGACACGCCCAGCCATGTCGCGGTCAGCATGCCGGCGGCAACCGAAACCTCTGCCGCGAGCAATTCACTCAGCGGTAACCAGCGCTGCACGCGGACGTCACTCCCGCTGGTGCGCGGGCCGCAGCCCGGCGACGCTCCCGTGATCGTCTGCGACGCGAGCTGCCTGCCAGAGGACACTGTTGACCTCCTGTTCGCTGCGAAGAAGCAACGGCCGCACCATGTTTAACCTGATCGTGCTATACCGTACCGACGCAAGGCAGCCTGCCAGACGGTGACGGGGGAGGGTCGATGCCAGCGCAAGTTACCACGCGCGCGCAGGTCAACGGATACCGATTTTTGATCCGGCGCCTTGAACACGCGCTGATCCGCGGTGACTCGCGGATGATCCACGACCCGATGCGCGGCCAGATACGCGCCCTTCTGGTCGGTCTGTTCACCGCGGTACTCGTCACCGGCGCGTGCGCGGTGCTTGCCTTCTTCAAACCGGCGCCGAACTTCGGCGACGCGACGATCTTGCTGAGCAAGTCGAGTGGTGCGCTATTCGTCCGAATCGGCGGCCGGCTGCACCCGGTGCTCAATCTCGCCTCGGCGCGGCTGATCGTCGGAAAGAACGACAAACCGAAAGAAGTCGACGACAAGTTCCTCAACGCGTTACCCCGCGGTTCGATGGTCGGCATCGTCGGTGCACCGACCAGCATCCGCGGCGGCGCCGACATGACCACCTCGTCGTGGACGGTCTGCGACACCCTGCAATCCCCCCCGGTGACTGAACCGACCGGCGCGGTCACCGTGGACACCACCGTGTTGGCCGTTTCCCCGGTGCTCGACGGCGACGTCCGCGCGGCTGAGCCCACGCAGGCGATTCTCACCGCCGTCGGCGGCACCAACTACCTCATCTACGACGGCGTCCGCGCTCCCATCGACCTGTCAAACCCTGCTGTGCTCAATGGCCTTCACCTGCAGGGCGCGCCGACACGTCCGGTCTCGCGGGGGTTACTCAACGCATTCCCGATGGTCGAACCGATCGGCCCGGTCGGCATCGACGGGATCGGCGAGTCCAGTGCGGCGCTGGGGCCGGGATATCCGGTCGGCTCCATCGTCAAGACCGTCGACTCCCGCGGCGAACAACGCTATGTCGTGCTGCGAGAAGGAGTGCAGCCCGTCTCGGCCGCCACTGCCGACATCATTCGCTACGGCGAACCCGACACCGCCGAGGTATCCACGCGCGACGCGCGGGTGATCGCTCCCGCTGTGGTGGCGGCGGCACCAGTCGTGCATCGGCTAACGGTCGACCATTACCCCTCGGTTTCGCCGCAGATCCTGCCGGTTGACCCGGATCGGGTGGTCTGCATGGCCTGGCAACGACCCAATACCGCTGCACTGGCGGCGATTCGGCTATTGGCCGGGCATCGGTTGCCTATACCCGAAGCCGCTCAGAGCGTAACGTTGGCCGGCGCCGGTAACGACGGCGCCCATGCCGGCGACGTCTACTTGCCGCCGGGCAGCGGGGAGTATGTGCAGACGACGGGCGGTGAGCCGGACAGCCACAGGATCGGTCAGCTCTACTACGTCTCCGACACCGGAGTGCGGTACCCCATCAAAGACTTTCAGTCCGCAGAGGCGCTCGGCGTGACCGGTGTGAACGCGCCCGATCGACCGGCCGATGCGCCTCACCTCGCGCCCTGGCCGGTCCTGTCGCTGCTGCCGCCGGGTCCTGAGTTGTCGCAGGAGGCCGCCTTGATCGCCCATGACGGCGTAGCGGCTGACCCTCACAGTGTGAAGATCCAGCCGTCGAGCCGCTGACACTCAGCGGCGAATGTGTGGGCGTGGGGGCAGTGAGTCCCTCACCTGACTTTCCGGCCAGTCAGACCCGCAGCTCCCGAAAGAACGCGTACAGCCGAACAATCCAGAACAACAGCGGAAAAAGCGACCCCACGGCCAGGTATTCCAGAATCTCCACCTGACGACGCAATACGGGGGAGAACTCCAACCGGGGGGCGACCAGCCCGCAAAATCCGGCCAGGGCCATCAGTGCGATCAGCGCGAGAGTGGCGATGGCCTGTTGGCCGGGCAGGTTGACCGCGGATTTGACGATGACTGCGATGGCAATCACCAGCCCAGCGCCGATGAGCGTTGCCGACTGCACCGCGTTGTGATGCCCGCGCCCACGCAGGCACAGCACCGCGGCGACCAGGACTGCGAAAAGTGTTTCCTGCCTGAAAGTGTCGCTATCGACATCGATGGTCAGATAGCTGCCGGCGACCGCCGTCAGCGCAGCCGCGATCAGGATCCCGGTGAGGTACTGGCTGGCCCGGCCGACTTTGGCGAGCATGTCGGCCTCGGTGGGAATCACCTGCTTACCGACCGCGTCCACACCTTCCACGGTGGGTGCTCCCTGGGTTTCGATGTCGTCGAGCGGCTCGCCGGCGGTGGGCACCCGCGGAATCGGTAGCCGCGACACCAGGATCGCTATCCGTGGCGCCAGGTAGACGACGACGACCGACACCGTGGTCAGCACCGCGCCCACCGTGTGCACCGGCGGCCGCCACAGCAGCCAGGTGCACGCAGCGGTGCCGGCCAATGCGGCCGCGGCGATCACCGCGGTGTGCAGCACGCGTCCTGTTCCGGAAACCAGCAACACCATAAGAGACCCCAGTGCGCTGAGCGCGCAAGCCATCGGCAGGGAAGTGGCGCCCAACCCGCCCGGCACCACGTACAACGCCCCTGCGAACAGCAGCGGCAACGCCACCGCGGCGACCCACCCGGACAGCCGCGACGTAGCCGTGCGAACACCGAGCACGCAAGCGAACAATATGGCCGCTGCTCCCAGACCCAGTGCCGCGGCGGGCACCCACCGCTGGCCGGCCCAGCCCGATACCAGAGCGGCCAGCGTCAGGGCGGCCGCCAGGGCGACACCAAACCAGTGTCGCGCCTCCATACCGCCGGTCGTCCAAAGATGTAGCGCCGGTGAATTTTTGGTGGCGCTTTCGTCGACGTCATCGAACAGCAGCGTGGCCACCGGCCCCTTCGTCTCAGCGAGCATCAACAGGTCGCCGTCATAGACCCCCGCCTCAGCGAGCGAGCGCCGCGGATCGATCGGTTCGCGACCCAGCGGCGCCAGCGTCCAGCCGTCGCCGGTGTCGAACCGCACCTCGTCGGCCGGCGCGCGGGCAGCGAGCTGCTCGTTGGCGATGTCGATCACGTCGTCGATGAAGGCCGCGATGGGAACATGGGCGGGCAGCCCGACGTCGAGACTCATCGTCGCTACCAGCAACGTCAGCCGGCTCAGCTCGGGTTCGGACTGGCTGTCCGGATCGAGGTCAGACAGCAATGGCGGTAGAGTCAAACCCCGTCGGCCTCCTGGGAATTGGGGCGGCTTGACGCTGACAATACCTACCAATGCCCGTTACCGTCCCGGTGCCGGGTCGGGGAACTGTCGGGGGGTATGTGAGCACTCAGGGTTTTGTTCGCCGAGCGCGGGTGGTTCCGCCGCCGATGCCCGGCGGGGAATTGAACATGGAGGCACCACCCGAGGTCCCGCGGGTGCTGCCCGGCAACCTGGTGTTGCGTCTGATGCCACTGATGATGGTGGTCGCGGTGATCGGCATGATCGCGCTGATGGTCACCGTTGGCGGCCGCGACCTGTCGCGCAACCCGATGTTCCTGATCTTCCCGATGATGATGGTGATGTCGGTGGCCGGCATGTTCCTGGGCGGCGGCGGTCGCACCGGAAAGGCGGCCGCCGAACTCAATGAGGAACGTAAGGACTATTTCAGCTATCTGGCCAACCTGCGGGAGCAGGTCGACAACACCGGCGAGTCCCAGCGCCTCGCGCTGGAGTGGAGCCATCCCGACCCACGCGCATTGGCTGACGTGGTTGGCACCGGGCGGATGTGGGAACGTCGGCCGGCCGATGCCGACTACTGCCATGTCCGGCTGGGCATCGGCACCCATCGACTGGCTACGCGCATGCTGGCACCCGAGACTGGTCCGCCCGAAGATCTCGAACCAGTCGCCACCGTGGCGCTGCGCCGATTCGTCAAGACCCACGCGGTGGTGCACGCATTGCCAACTGCGGTGTCGCTGAGGTCTTTCCCGACCATCACCTTCGAGGGCCAGCGCAACATGGTCCGTCAGTTGGTGCGCTCGATGCTGCTCGAGCTGTGCACGTTCCACGGACCGGACCACGTGCAAGTCGCCATGGTGACCGCTGACCCCGACGGCGAGCACTGGGGCTGGCTCAAGTGGCTGCCCCACGCCCAGCACCCCAATTCCCGCGACGGCATGGGATCGGTCCGGCTGCTGGTTCCTGCCCTGGCGCAACTGGAAACCCTGCTCGCCTCCGATTTCGCCGAGCGTGGCCGCTTCAGCCGCACCGCACCGCCGACCGAGGGAACCAAACAATTAGTCGTTGTCCTCGACGACGGATACGTCAGCGGTGAGGAGCGGCTGGTCACCGACGCCGGTATGGACAGCGTGACGGTGCTCGATCTCAACGGTCCCCGCCAGGGCGTTGCGGCGCGACGAAACCTTCAACTGGTCGTCGATGGCGAAGACGTCGCCGCGCACACCGCAAGTGGCACCGAACGGTTTGCCACCCCCGACTCGCTCACCGTCGCAGAGGCGGAGACCACAGCGCGACGCATCGGCCGCTACCGCCCGGCCAGCGCCGCCCACATCATCAATCTCCACGCCGCCACGGGCGCGACAGACCCGGGGCTGATGGCGCTGCTCCGCATCGCTGACGCAGCAGACATTGTGCCAGAACAGGTATGGCGGCCTCGATCTCCACGCGAGCGACTGCGGGTGCCTATCGGCACCACCCCCACCGGGCAGCCCGTCGAGCTTGACATCAAAGAGTCCGCCGAGGGAGGGATGGGCCCGCACGGACTGTGTATCGGCGCCACCGGCTCGGGTAAATCCGAATTGCTGCGCACGCTGGTGTTGTCGATGGTCACCACACATTCGCCGGACGCGCTGAACCTGGTACTCGTCGACTTCAAGGGCGGCGCCACATTTCTTGGACTCGAAGGTCTGGCCCACATCGCCGCGATCATCACCAACCTCGAAGACGAACTGACACTGGTGGACCGGATGCGTGACGCGCTCGCCGGCGAGGTGAACCGGCGTCAAGAAGTGCTGCGCGCCGCCGGCAACCTGCCCAACGTCACCGAATACGAACGAGCCCGCGCCGGCGGCGCCGACCTGCCGCCGCTGCCGGCGCTGTTCATCGTGGTCGACGAGTTTTCCGAACTGCTCTCCCAGAAGCCGGATTTCGCGGAACTGTTCGTGATGATCGGGCGGCTGGGCAGATCCCTGCACATGCACCTGCTGCTGGCCTCCCAGCGTCTCGAGGAAGGCAAGCTGCGCGGCCTCGACTCGCACCTGTCCTACCGCATCGCGCTGAAAACCTTCACGTCGGGCGAGTCACGCAGCGTACTGGGAGTGCCCGACGCGTACCACCTGCCCAGCGTGCCCGGTTCGGCGTTCCTCAAGTGTGACGTCGACGAGCCGGTCCGGTTCAATACCAGCTACGTCTCCGGCGAATACGTCAAACCCCGGGTTTCCGCACGCACGGGTCGCACCTCCGCGTTGGGGGCACTGGCGCCCAAACTGTTCACTGCCGTGTCCGTGCCGGCCGCCGAAGCGGCGCCAGCGCCCGCCACGATCGCAGCGGAACCGGCAACGGAAACCCTCGCAGCCTCGGGTGCGAAGAAAACCACGGTCCTCGACGTGGCGGTCAGCCGGCTACGCGGACATGGGCGCCCCGCCCATGAAGTGTGGCTCCCGCCGCTAGCCGACAGCCCCGCGGTCAACGAGTTGCTCACCGACTCCGACTGGCGTGCCGCGCAGAACCTGACCGGCCAGCTTCGCATGCCGATCGGCGTCGTGGACCGGCCCTACGACCAGCGCCGTGACGTCTTGATGGTCGATCTGTCCGGCGCGCAAGGCAATGTTGCCGTGGTCGGCGGACCGCAGTCGGGTAAATCCACGGCGCTGCGCACCCTGATCATGGCGGCCGCGGCTACGCACACCCCGGAGCAGTTGCAGTTTTACTGCCTGGACTTCGGCGGAGGCACCCTGGCCGGATTGGCGGGCATGCCGCACGTCGGCGGGGTAGCCGCGCGCATGGACTCCGACGCGATCCGGCGCACGGTCGCTGAAGTGGCGGGCGTGCTTCGTGCCCGGGAACTTCGTTTCCGTGACCTGGGCATCGAATCCATGCGCGAATTCCGGACTCGCAAGGCGCAATTGGTCGCGCTTTCTGCCGAAGCATCCGCCGACGATCCCTTGGCACATGACAGCTTCGGTGATGTCGTGCTCGTCGTTGATGGCTGGGCTTCGATCAAAAGCGATTTCGAAGCCCTTGAGCCGGTGCTGCAGTCAATAGCCATCCAGGGCTTGTCTTACGGTGTGCACCTGGCGATCTCGGCGTCACGGTGGATGGAGATCCGCCCCGCCGTCAAGGACATGCTCGGGACCCGTATCGAGCTGCGGCTCGGTGATCCGATCGACAGCGAGGTGGGCCGCCGGTCGGCCGAATTGGTCCCGGTCGGCCGGCCCGGCCGGGGCATCAACCCCCAGGGCCTGCACATCCTGATAGCCCTGCCGCGGCTGGACTCGGCAAACACGGTCGAGGATCTGCCGGCCGGGGTGGCCGGCGCCGTAGCGGCGATGCGTGCCCATTATGGCCGCCGACAGGCGCCGCCAGTCCGGATGCTGCCGCACAACGTCGAGCGCGGGAAGGTCGTCGCGGCGGCGGCCGAGGCCGGGTTGTTGAACCACTCCCGGATCGCGATCGGCATCGATGAGGAGGAACTCGCCCCAGTCGTCGTCGATTTCGACGCACAACCGCACCTGGTGGCCTTGGCCGACTCCGAATGCGGCAAGACCGGTCTGTTGCGCAACATCGCCGCCGGCGTGATGGAGAACGCCACACCCGACCAAGCCAAGATCATCGTCGTCGATTTCCGTCGCTCGCTCCTGGGCGTCGTCGATGACGCATTCCTTGGCGGCTACGCCAGCGCCCCGCAGTCGTGCACCGAGCTGATGACCGCACTGGCCGGTGCCCTCAAGGACCGACTCCCGCCCGCCGACATCACCCAGCAGCAACTCAAGGATCGGTCGTGGTGGTCCGGACCGGAATTGTTCGTACTGGTCGACGACTACGACCTGCTGGGCGGCAACGCCCTGAGCCATCCGCTCGGCCCGCTGCTCGAATACCTGCCCCAGGCACGGGATATCGGTTTACGCGTAGCGGTCACCCGACGCACCGGAGGTGCCGCCCGCGCGCTGATGGACCCGTTCGTCGGCCGCCTCAAGGACTTGTCCTGCAACGCGTTGGTGATGAGCGGTAGCAAGGAGGAAGGTCCGCTGTTCGGCGGCTACAAAGCCAGCTCAATGCCGCCCGGGCGGGGAATGCTGATCTCGCGAACCATGAAGGAGGGCGTGATCCAGTTGTCCAGGATGCCTGACCGATGACCGGGGTGAGCGAGCTACGTCCGGTCGTCGCGGCCCCACCCGCACGGATCCGGGTTTCGGTGCTCGGCACGCATACCCAGGTCGATGTCGCGCTGCCGGCGGACATTCCGGTGGCGGCCTTGTTGCCCGAGCTGGTCGCGCTGATCCACTCGCGCCGGACCCGCGACACCGAGGATCCCGCCGCCCGCGACGAACGTCGCAGCTTCTGGGTGCTCACCCGACTGGGCGGGGAGCCGCTGCCCCCCGAACAGACGCTGCGGGCCATCGGCATCGCCGACAACGAGTTGTTGCGCCTCTCCGAACGACGCGCGCTCTCACCGCCGACGCTGTACGACGACGTCGTCGATGCGGCCGCCCGGCTGAACCGAACGCTGCACCCGGCCTGGACTTCGGGTGCGGCCCAAACGATGGGCTTCGTAGGACTGTGGCTGTCTGCTGCGGCTTGGTTGCTCCTCTTGTTGGCGGGGGCGCCGGCGACACACCGCCGCGCCGTGATTGCCGGCGCCGCGCTGACCACGCTCAGCCTGATCGCCGTTGCGACGGTCGCGGGCCGCACCCCGCGCTTGAGCCCCATCGCCGCCGCAACCGCCTGGCCGCCCATCGCGCTGGGAGCCGCGCTGGGCTGGACGCTGGCAGCACCGCACGGCCCCTACGCCCTGGCTGTGGCAAGCGCGATCCTCCTGGGCCTCGCCGTTCTCTCCCAGCGGATCATTGGCGCCGCGCACTGGGCCTATCTGGGTGCGGAGGTGATATTGGGCTTCTCGGGCCTCGCTTTTCTCGGTCGGGGTCTGGCTGTACCCCTGCCGCTGCTGGCGGTGCTCGCCGCCACCATAGCGACGGTGGCTGCACTGGCCGTTCCCTCCGCCTTCTCGCGGCTATCGCGCGTCCCCGCACCGCCGGTCAAGACACGCCACAAGCGCCGACCCGGGGCCACGATGCCGGGATTCACGCCGACACCAACGGATTCGGCTGAGGGCAACGACCCCGGCAGCGATGTGCCCGGCGCCGAGCAGGTGTGGGCCCGGGTCCGTGGGGCGGCCCTGACTCGGGCGGGCCTGCTGGCGGGTCTGGCGGCCGTCGTCGCGACGAGCTGTGCGGTGCTGCAGCGCACCGACCCCGGATGGGCGGCGTTGGCCTTCGCGCTGGTGTGCGCGACGGTGCTGGCGCTGCGCAGCCGGCGGGTTGGCACGCTCGCCGAGCGGGCTGCGCTGGCCGCGCCCGCCGTGGCACTGACGTTGGCCGTCTGCGTGCAGACTCAGGCCGGGAGCTTTCCGCTACGGCTGACCGGAATTGGCGTACTCGCCGTCTTGGCCACGGCGGCGACCCTGGCCGGCGCGTTGGCGCCACAGAGCCGTGTGCGGCAATGGTGTTCGGCTGCAGCTCCCTACCTGGACTACGCCGCGACGGGTGCACTGATACCTGTGGGGCTGTGGGTGATGGGCATCTACGGCAGGCTGCATTGGTGAAGGGCAGCTCTCGTCGCGCCGCGGCACGCATGTGCGCCGCCGTCCTGGTCGCGGGCGCCGGCATCGGTGTCCCCGCACCGGCCGGCGCGGTCAGGCCCCCGGTGGTGGAGCCCGGCCCACCACCGACGGGGCCACCGATTCCGCCGCAGCCCAGCGAGCTCAAAGCACTCTGCGGGGTGCCCACCGGGGTGCTGGCGGGCACCGACTTCCGTAAGCAGACCAGTGCCGACGCAATGCTCAACTACCGGTCAGCGTGGCGATTCTCGCGCGGGGCGGGTCAGAAAGTGGCGGTCATCGACACCGGGGTGAACCGCCACCCGCGGCTGCATGCGCTCGAAGGTGGAGGCGACTACGTCTCCACCACCGACGGGCTGGCCGACTGCGACGCGCACGGCACCCTGGTCGCCGGACTGATCGCCGCCGCGTCCGACAGCGACGACAGCTTTGCCGGCGTGGCCCCCGACGCGGCGATCCTGTCGATCCGCCAGAACAGCGGCGTTTACGGGCCGGTCGGCGGCGCTAACAACGCGAACGACCCGAACGCCACGTCGACGGGCTACGGCGACACCGCGACACTTGCGCTGGCCGTCACCCGGGCGGTCGATTTGGGCGCCACCGTTATCAATATTTCCGAAGCCGCCTGCGCCGCGGTCGGTACCGGATTAGACGACGCCGGACTGGGTCGCGCGGTGCGCTACGCATTCGACCGCAACGTGGTGGTGGTGGCTGCGGCCGGCAATGTCGCCGCTCAAAGCCGTTGCGCCAGCCAGAATTCGCAGAACGACCCGAACCAGCCGATGACACAGGGCTGGGACACGGTACAAACCATTGCCACGCCGGCCTGGTTCAGCGACTACGTACTAGCCGTCGGCGCGGTGACCACCTCGGCGTTGCCGGCCGATTTCAGCCTGCACGGCCCCTGGCTGGCCGTCGCCGCACCCGGGGAGAACATCACCTCACTAGACGCCAACGGCCCGGGCCTTGTCGACGCCGAACTGGGCCAACGCGGCCTGATGCCGCTGAACGGCACAAGCTTCGCCGCTCCGCTTGTGTCGGGTGTCGTCGCGCTGATCAGATCGCGTTTCCCGCAATTGACCGCCCCGCAGGTGATGGAATTGGTCAAGCGCACCGCGCACACACCGGGCGACGGACCCAACCCCGCGACCGGGTACGGGGTGGTCGACCCGGTGGCCGCGCTGACCTATCAGCTGCCACCGCCGCAAACCCGGACTGGATCTGAGCGCGCTACACCGATCGATCATGACGCTCAACCGGATTCGCGCAAAGAGCACGCACGCACCGTCGTGTTCGGTGTCACCTTGGCCAGTCTGGCGGTGATGGGTGCCGCCGCGGCACTTGCTGCCGCCCGACGACGCCGCCGCTGACCGACCCGAGCACGCGCCCGACACGGCACGTACCATCGGAACCGAACTGAGCGCCGGATCGCGGGGGGACAAAACGATGCTGCCGCACGAGGATCCATCGATCGGTGAGCACGACGGAAACGCTGGTCCGGGCAGCGCTGATTCACCGAGCGCCGCGCAGCACCGGCCGAAGTCCGACGTCGCCCTGTCAGCGCAGCCGCGCCTCCCGCTGCCGCCCTGGCAGCTAGCCAACGCGTCGATGATCGCGCCGAGGGACACAGGCCAGCGGTTAAGGGAACACCAGGCGGCCC
>NZ_LZJM01000283.1:0-1001 GCF_001667665.1 Mycobacterium sp. E342 | reverse complement strand
GCGCGTTCACCCGCGGCAGGTTCTCCGGGTAGGTGTACGGGTTGGGCGCGCCGCCGACCACGCCGGCCAGCCCGCCGACCAGGCTGGCGATGGTGGCCACCGCCGACACCGGGTTGGCCAGCAACCCCAGCCCGGACAGCGCCTCGGTGTTCATGTTGAGCGAGTAGCCGTTGAAACCGCCTTCGGACGCTCCGGTGAGTGGCACCACGTCGTGGTAGTTCTTCAGCGTGCAGTAGATCTCGGGGCTGTAGGTGTCCAGCAGCTGGGCGCTGGGCACCAAATCTTGGGCCCCGCGCGCCAGATACGGCCCACCCCGGTTGAAGATGTCGGCGCCGGTGTTGCCGAACCCGGCCGCCGACAACAACGCCTGGTCCAAATCCTTCTGCTGCGCATTGATCGTCCGCGAGGTGATCACCGCGTTGTTCAAGAAGTCCAACAGGTCCGGCGCCGCGTTGGCGTAGGTGTCACCCAGCCCGGCCAACTGCTGGATGTCATGACGCGCCTGCGGCATCTGCGGATTGACGTCATCGAGGATCGCGTTGGCGTTGACCACCGACTGCCCGAACTTGTCACCCAGCCCGGTCAGCGCCTGGGCGGCCGCGCTCAGTGTCAGGTTCAGCTTGACCGGATCGACCTTCTCCGCGATCGAGGTGACGGTCTGGAACAGCGTGTTGATCTCGGTGGTCACCGACCGCGCGTCGATCACGGTGTGCGGGTTGAGTTTTTGCGGCGACGGATTCTGCGGCGTGGTCAGCGACACGTACTTGCCGCCGAACACCGTGGTCGCCTTGATGTCGGCGTTCACGTTGGACGGGATCAGCGACAGGTACCGCGGATAGACCTCCAGGGTGAACTTGGCGGCCGGCTTGCCGTCGCGCACGGTCTCGGCGATGTTGCCGACCCGGCCGATCTCCACCCCGTTATAGGTGACCTTCGAACCCGGATCCATCACCAGCCCGGCCCGCGACGCCAACATCGTCAACTCGGTCTTCGGGGTGAAG
>NZ_LZJM01000282.1:0-574 GCF_001667665.1 Mycobacterium sp. E342 | reverse complement strand
TGCTTGCCCAAAGTGAGTCCGCGCCGGCGGGCGCGGTCGTCGTCGGTGTAGGTGCCGTCGGGGTTGAGGCAGTCGGCCAGTGTGTCGGCCAGCGCGGCGAGTTGTTCGGGCCGGTACTGCGTTCCATGGGCAGCCAGGTCGGTCTCCACGGCCTCGCGAGTGGCGAAGTCCACCCAGCCGGGCAGGCGGTGGAAAAAGCGGCGGATCACCGCCACCTGCCCGGCGCCCAGTTTCCCGGCGCGTTGGGCGGCGGCGGTGGCCGGCAACATCGGCGCCAGCGGTTCGCCGGTCAGCCCGTGGCGCGGCCCCAGATCGGTGGCCTCTTTGACCCGCCGTGAGGCTTCGGCGCGGCTGATCAACGTCGCCTCGGCGAGCGCGTGCGGCAGCGTGCCGCCCAACTCCTCTGGCGTGGCCTGGCGGCCCAGGTTGTTGATCACCGGATGCTCGATGGCCGGCAGTTGGCGGCGCGCCTTCTCGCAGCGCTCCAGCATCGCCAGCTGTTGCGCGACGTTCATCGCGTCAACCGGTAACGCCCGGGCGCGGGCCAAGACCGCATCAAGGTCGTCGAACACCG
>NZ_LZJM01000281.1:0-20537 GCF_001667665.1 Mycobacterium sp. E342 | reverse complement strand
TCCGGAGAGCCGGTTGGCGGCGATGCTCAACGCGTTACCGGTGCCGGTGTAGGCGTCGACGAGCTGCATCTCGCCGCCGCGCAGGTTCGCATAGTCGGTGGTGGAGATGCCGACGAAGACGCCGGTGTCGCTGCCGGCAAGCCGCTCGGGCACCTGTCCGGCGTCTTCCAAAGCCTCCCAAGCGGTCTCGAGGATGAGCCGTTGCTGGGGGTCCATCTGCGCCGATTCCCGCGGCGAGATGCAGCTCGTCGACGCCTACACCGGCACCGGTAACGCGTTGAGCATCGCCGCCAACCGGCTCTCCTACTTCTACGACTTCCACGGGCCGAGCATGGCGATCGACACCGCCTGCTCGTCGTCGCTGGTCGCCGTGCACCTGGCGTGCCGCAGCCTGCGGGACGGTGAATGCTCGCTGGCCCTGGCCGGAGGCGTCAACGTCATCCTGTCGCCCGCACTGATGATCAATTTCACCAAGGCCAGGCTGATGGCGCCGGACGGGCACGCCAAGACATTCGACGCCGGCGCCGACGGCTACGTGCGGGGTGAGGGCGCCGGGGTCGTCGTCCTCAAGCCGCTCAGCCGGGCGCTGGCCGACAACGACCCGATCTATGCGGTGATTCGCGGCACCGCCGTCAACCAGGACGGCCGGACGAACGGGTTGATCGCACCCAGCCGGCAAGCGCAGGAAGCCGTGCTGGCCGCGGCCTACCGCCGCGCCGGTCTTTCCCCGGGCACCGCCCAATACGTGGAAGCGCACGGCACCGGCACCTTCCTCGGCGACGCGATCGAGGCGAACGCGCTGGGCACCGTGCTGGCGGATGGTCGGCCGCCGGGCAGCTCATGCCTGATCGGCTCGGTCAAGACCAACATCGGCCACTTGGAGGCGGCCGCCGGAGTGGCCGGGCTGATCAAGGTCGCGCTGGCGTTGCAGCACAGGGCGATTCCGCCGACCTTGAACTTCACCGAGCCCAATCCCGAGATCCCCTTCGACAGCCTGCCGCTTCGGGTGGCCCAAACCCTGACCCCGTGGCCGGAGAACGGCGGCCGGGCGGTCGCGGGCGTCAGCTCGTTCGGCATGGGTGGCACCAACGCGCACGCCGTGCTCACCGAGGCGCCGCAGGTCCGCGCCGCCGTGCCCGAGCGCGGCGCGGCGCCGGATCGGGTCACGCTGCTGCCGCTTTCCGCGCGGGCCCCCGAGGCCCTGGCCGCACTCGCCGAGCGGTACGAGTCGGCGCTGGCATCCGGGATGGGGCTGACCGACCTGTGCTACACGGCCGGGGCCCGCCGCGGCCACCTCGAGCATCGGTTGTCCGTGGTGGCGGACTCCGCCGCCGCGATGTCGGAGTCCCTGGCCGCCTACCGGCACGGTCAGTCGCGGCCCGGGCTCGCCGCCGGACAGGTCCGGCCCGGGCAGCGACCTACCGTGGTCTTCGTCTTCCCCGGCCAGGGTTCGCAATGGCTCGGCATGGGGCGGCGGCTGCAGGACGAGGAGCCGGTGTTCCGCGACGCCCTGGCGGCGTGCGACCGCGCGCTGGAGCCCTGTCTGGGCAGCTCCGTGCTGCAGGCGCTGGCCGAGGACACCGAACTCACCGACATCGGCCTGATCCAGCCCGCGATCTTCGCCATCCAGGTGGCGCTGGCCGCGCTGTGGCGCTCGTGGGGCGTCGAGCCCGCCGCGGTGGTCGGGCACAGCATGGGCGAAGTCGCGGCGGCACATGTCGCCGGGGCGCTGAGCCTCGAGGACGCCGCCCGCGTGATCTGCACCCGCGCCCTGATGCTCCGGACCGTGCGTGGCCGCGGAAACATGATGGCGGCGGAGCTCAGCGCGGCCGAAGCGCAGGAACTCATCGCGGGCCGGGAGGGGCAGGTCGCGATCGCGTCCAGCAACAGCCACCGATCGACGGTGCTGTCCGGGGACCGAGCCGTCCTGGCCGAGCTGATGGCGATCCTGCAGCAGCGGGACCGATTCTGCCGGTGGGTCGACGTCGACGTGGCCGCCCACAGCCCGCAGATGGACGCGTTGGCGCCGGCGCTGCGCGCCGGGCTCGCCGGACTCCGGCCGACTGCGCCGGCGGTCCCCATCTACTCCACGGTGACCGGGGAACCGCTGACCGACCGGTTGACCGACGGCGACTATTGGGCGGAGAACCTGCGTTCGCCGGTCCACTTCTCGTCCGTGCTGCGCGGGCTGCTGGACAGCGGGCATGACGCCGTCGTCGAGATCAGCCCGCACCCGGTGCTGCTGACCTCCATCCGGGAGGACGCGCTGGACGTGGGCCGCAGCTGCGCCGTGCTGCCGTCGATGCGCCGCGACGACGGGGGACGGGCGACCGCGCTGGCGTCGCTCGGCGAGCTGTACACCCTTGGCCAACCGGTCGCCTGGGAGCGGTTGTACCCGCCGGGCAGCCACTGCGTATCCGCACCGAACTACCCGTGGCAGCGCGTCCACTCCTGGCTGGATGGCGGGACGATCGGCGCGCCGCGGCATGGTGGCGACCTGCCGCAGCGGCCCGCGGGTTTGCGCGACCGCATGTACCAAGTGCGGTGGCAGCCCGCGGTCGGCCCGCCGGAGCGGAACGGGGCGAGCCGCCCGGTTCAACCCGGAAGCTGGCTCATCCTCGATGACGGCGGGGTGGCCGGGCAGGCACTTCGGAACCATCTCGAATCCCGTTCTCAGACATGCGTTCTGGTCGAGCCCGGTCGGGCCTTCGAGCGCCTGGCGCCAGACCGTTATCGGGTCGACCCGGCGCGGCCCGAACACTTCGACCGGCTGCTCGCCGACGCGTTCACCGATCGGCGGCCGCCCTGCCGCGGCGTGGTGCATCTGTGGGACCTGCTGGCCGCACCGCCGGCCGACACGACGCTCGAGTCGCTGGATTCGGCCACCACGCTGGGCCCGGTGAGCGCGCTGCACCTCGTGCAAGCGCTGGCGCACGCGGATTGGTCGCCCTCGCCGCGGCTGTGGCTGGTGACCCGCGGGGCGCAGGTGACCCGGGGGGACACCGAACCGGTGTCGATCGCCCAGGCACCGCTGTGGGGGATGGCCCGCACCATCGAACACGAGCACCCGGAACTGCGGTGCACGTGTGTCGACCTGTCCGCGGGTGGCGGCCCGGACGACGTCGCGCGCGAGGTCCAGGCCCTGTTCCGCGAGGTGTGGGCGGACAACCGCGACGGCGCCGTGGCGCTGCGGGGCGATAACCGCTACGTCGAGCGGCTCACCCGCTACGACGCATCCGAACCGGCCGGGACTCCGGAATTCCGGGACGACGGCAGCTATCTCGTCACCGGCGGGCTCGGTGCGCTCGGCCTCGTGGTGGCCGGTTGGATGGCCGAACACGGCGCCCGGCATCTGGTCGTGATGGGCCGCGGCGAGCCCACCGCGACGGCCCAGCAGGCGCTGGACGCGCTGCGAGCGGCGGGCACCGAAGTGACCGTCGCGCACGGCGACGTCGCCCAGCCCGATCAAGTCGCGGCCGTCCTGGAGTCGATCCGCGCGACGATGCCACCGCTGCGCGGCGTGGTCCATGCGGCCGGAACCACCGACGACGCGATCCTCCAATGCCTTGACGAGGCGAAGCTCCGGAAGGTGCTGGCGCCCAAGGTTCAGGGCGCCTGGAACCTGCACGCGCAGACCAAGGACGCGAATCTGGACTTCTTCGTGCTCTTTTCGTCGGCCGCCTCGCTGCTCGGCCCGCCCGGGGCGGCGAACTACGCGGCGGCGAACGCGTTCCTGGACGCGCTGGCGTGGCACCGCCGTGCCGAAGGCCGGCCCGCGCTGAGCGTCGACTGGGGTCCATGGGCGCAGCTCGGCTTCTTCACCCGGACCGAACTGCAAAGCTACTTCGCCCAGTACGGCGTCGAGGCCATGTCCGCGACCGACAACCTCCTGGCCCTGTCGTCCTTGCTGGGGGGACCGGCCGCCCAGGCCGTGGTCCTCGACATCGACTGGGCGCGTTGGGAAACCGACCTGCGGCCGCCGCTGCTGGCGGAGCTGGGCGTCGCTCGCCCGGCCGAGCGGCCGCGCGGCGGGAATGCGCCCGGGCCCGGGAGCGGCCTGCGCGACGCGCTGCAGGGGGCCGCACCGGAAGAGCGCCGACGGCTGCTCGAGTCGTACCTGTGCGAACTCGCCGCCGGCAAACTCGGCCTGTCCCCGTCCACCCTGGACGTTGCGGCTCCGCTGGGCAGCCTCGGCGTCGACTCGCTCATCACGCTGGAGCTGCGCATGCAGGTCGAACGGGACCTGGGCGTCGTCGTGCCGGTCTCCCGGTTGATGCGGGGACCGAGCGTGGCCGACCTCGCCGGCTGGCTCGCCGATCAGGTCACGTCCGGCGCCTCGCAGCCGGCCGGGACTCCGCCGGTCGCGACCGCCCGGCCGGAAACCCCCGCGCAGAACTCCGGTGGCACGCCCGCCCGTGGGGTGGACCTGCTGGCCCGGGTGCCCGAACTTTCCGACGAAGCCGTCGACGAACTGCTCCAGCAGGTTCTGGCCGAAAGAGGAGCCGAGCCCGAACTTGCCGTGAAGGAAGGTAGTAATGACGGATAAGTCGATCGACATCTCCGGCCTGTCTCCCGACAAGAAGCGGGCGCTGCTGTCGCAGTTGCTCATGGAGGAGGCGCAGGAGTCGGCCTCGGTGTATCCCCTGTCGTACGGGCAGCGGTCGATGTGGTTCATCCACAAACTCGCACCGGCCAGCGCCGCGTACACCATCACGTATGCCGGGCGCATCCCCGGCCCGCTCGACGTGCCGGCCCTTCAGAGCGCGGCCCAGGCGCTGGTCGACCGGCATCCGATGCTGCGGACGACGTACGCCGAACGCGACGGGCAGCCGGTGCAACTGGTGCATCCGCACTGGCCGGTGCGGATCGCCCGCCACCACATCGGCACCGGTGAGGCCGAGCTCGACGAATGGATCCGCCGGGAAGCCGACCGTTCGTTTGACCTGTACACCGGCCCGGTCTTCCGGCTCACCCTCCTCGAGCGCGCCCCCGAGGAGCATGTGCTGCTCCTGGGTCTGCATCACATCGCGGTCGACTTCTGGTCCATCGACATCATTCTCGACGAGCTGCGTCTGCTGTACGCCGCCGAACACGGCGCGACCCCGCCCCCACCGCCCGCGGAAAGCTTCGTGGACTACGCCGACCGGCAGGCCCGGATGCTGGCCGGTGCGGACGGCGAGCGTCTCTGGGAATACTGGCGTGCGGAACTCGCCGGCGACCTGCCGATCCTCCAGCTGCCCACGGATCGGCCGCGGCCGGGCGTGCAAACCTATGCGGGCGCCGTCCACCGTTTCACCGTCGACGACACGGTGACCGCCGGGATCAAGCAGCTGGGCCGCAGCATGGGCGCGACGCCGTACATGACGCTGCTGGCGGCCTACGCCGCGCTGCTGCACCGCTACAGCGGCCAGGGCGACGTGGTCGTGGGCTCGCCGTTCGCGTGCCGCGACCGGGTCGCGGTGGAGGGACTGGTCGGCTACCTCACCAACCCGGTGGCGCTGCGCGCCGACCTGCACGACGACCCGACGTTCAGGTCGCTGCTCGGCCGCGTGAAGGACACCGTGCAGGGCGCCCTGGAACACCAGGACTATCCGTTCGCGCTGCTGGTCGAGCGGCTTCGGCCGCTGCGCGACCCGGGCCGGACGCCGCTGTTCGGAGTCTCGTTCGCCTGGGAACAGACGCGCCGTTTCTCGGACCAGCCCGGCGCGGCACCGGGTGGGCTGCCGCTGGAGACCCTCCACGTGGGGCAGGGCGGCGCGCCGTTCGATCTGATGATGGAGATCGGCGAACACGGCGGGAAGCTGTCGGGCGTTCTGCAGTACAACACCGACCTCTTCGACGGCACCACGATCGTGCGGATGTCCGGGCACTTCGAAACACTGCTGCGCGGTGTCGTCGCCGATCCCGACCGGCCGGTCTCGCGGCTGCCGCTGCTCACCGACGAGGAACGCAACCAGCGGGCCGCCTGGAACCGGACCGACGTCGCCTACGACGGCCCGGCCTGCCTGCACGAGATGGTGGCGGCGACGGTCGCGCGCGTCCCGGACGCCGTCGCGGTGACCTGTGACGATCGCGAGCTGACCTATGCCGAACTCGACCGCCGGGCACAGGATTTGGCGCGGCGGCTGCGGCGGCTCGGGGTGGGGCCCGAGGTCATCGTGCCGGTCCTGCTCGACCGCTCCGAAGATCTGGTGGTGGCGCTGCTGGGCGTCCTCAAGGCCGGTGGCGCCTTCCTGCCGCTGGACTCGGCGCAGCCCGCGCAGCGCATGGCCGTGATGCTGGCCGACGTGCCGGACGCGCCGGTCTGCGTCACCCGCCGGGACAAGCTGGCCCACCTGCCGACCGAATTCGCCGGCCATCGGCTCTGCCTGGACGTGCCGCCGGACACTTCGGACGAGGGCGCGGCCGAACCCGTCGCGGCCGGCGCGACCTCGCTCAACCTCGCCTACGTCATCCACACCTCGGGTTCCACCGGGAGGCCGAAGGGCACGCTCAACACCCATGCGGGGATCCGCAACCGGCTGCTGTGGATGCAAGACGCCTACCGGCTGACCGGCGACGACCGCGTGCTGCACAAGACGCCGGTGAGCTTCGACCCGTCGGTCTGGGAGATCTTCTGGCCGCTGATCGTCGGCGCCCGGGTGGTGATGGCCAAACCGGAGGGCCACAAGGACGCGGCATATCTGCTCGCGACCATCGTCGAGCGGGGCGTCACCACAATGCATTTCGTGCCCTCGATGCTGCGGCGCTTCCTCGCCGAGCCCGGCGTGGCCGCCTGCACCTCCCTGCGCCAGGTGTTCTGCAGCGGCGAGGCGCTGCCGTATGACCTGCGCGACCACTTCCTGGCCGCGCTGCGCGCCGAGCTCTACAACCTCTACGGGCCCACCGAGGCGGCGATCGACGTCACCGGATTCCACTGCCGCCGTGGCGAATCCGGGACCGTGGTGCCGATCGGCCGGCCGATCGCCAACATCCGCGCGCACATCCTGGACGCCCATCTGCAGCCGGTGCCGGTGGGTGTGCCGGGCGAGCTGTTCATCGGCGGTGTCGGGCTCGGCCGCGGCTACCTCAACCGGCCGGACCTGACGGCCACCATCTTCGTCGCCGACCCGTTCGGCGGTGACCGGCTCTACCGCACCGGCGACCTGGCCCGATACCTGCCCGACGGCAACATCGACTACCTCGGCCGCCTCGACTTCCAGGTCAAGATCCGCGGCTTCCGGATCGAGCCGGGCGAGGTGGAGGCCGCGCTGGCGCAACACCCCGCGGTGGCCGAGAACGCGGTGGTAGTCAGAACCGACAGCCGCGGGAACACCATCCTGGTCGCTCACGTCGTGCCGGCAGGGGGAGCCGCGCCGTCGACGACCGAGTTGCGCCGCTTCCTGCTCGAGCTGCTCCCCGCCGCCATGGTGCCGGCCGTCTTCGAGATCACCGACACGCTGCCGCTCACCTCGAGTGGCAAGGTGGATCGCCGCGCCCTGATGGCCGCCGGCCGCGCCCCCGGACCGCAGGAGTCGGAGTTCGTCGCTCCGCGCACGCCGGCCGAACGGGCACTGGCCGAGATCTGGTGTGCCGTATTGGATTTGGACCGGGTGAGCATCAACGACGACTTCTTCGCGCTCGGCGGCGCCTCGACCCAGAGCCTGGAGGTCGCGATGCGGGCGAACGCGGCCGGCCTGCCGCTGCGCCCGGAGTCGATGTTCGTCTACGGCACGATCGCCGAGCTCGCCGCCGAGTACGGCCCGCTCGCGGACGACGGCGCGGAGCGGACGCCCGCCCACCCCGACGAGAAGCGCAACACGGTGATCGAAAGCCTCGGCGTGTACCTGCCGGAGCGGACGGTCTCGACCGCGACGGTGATGGCGGAGTGCGCCAACGAGATTCACATACCCCTGGAACGTCTCACCGGCATCAGGAACCGCCGGGTGGTCGGCGAGGACGAGTTCTCGATCGACCTGGCCAGAAAGGCCGCCGACGACTGCCTGTCCCGCTCGAGCTATCGGCGCGAGGAGATCGACCTGGTCATCGCGTGCAACATCTCCCGTCGCGACGGGATGGGCCACCGGTTCACCTTCGAGCCCAGCACCGCGTCGCGGCTGCGGGACCGATGCGGACTGGACAACGCGCTGGCCTTCGACATCAGCAACGCGTGCGCCGGCATGTTCACCGGCATCACGGTGGCCGACGCCTTCCTGAAAACCGGGCTGGTGCGAAACGCGTTGGTGGTCAGCGGCGAATACATCAGCCACCTCACCGAGACCGCACAGCAGGAGATCGAGGGTCCGATGGACCCGCGGCTCGCCTGCCTGACCCTCGGTGACGCCGGTGCGGCCGTGGTCCTCGAGCGCGGCCCCAACGGCCGGGTCGGCTTCCACGACATCGATATGGCCACCCTCAGCAAGTACAGCAAGCTGTGCATCGCCAAGGCGACCGACGGCCAGCACGGGGGCGCGATCATGCTCACCGACTCCGTCACGCAGACCGCCATCGCGGTCAAGCACGCGGTGCCCTACGTCGCGGCGGTCATGCAGCGGCACGGCTGGCGGCCGGAGACCACCGACCACCTGGTGATGCACCAGACGTCGGAGGCGTCGCTCAACGACGCCGTCGTCGCCGTCAACGAGATGTTCGGGCCGGGCGCGGCCAGCCGGGACAACACCATCTACAACGTGGCCGAACGTGGAAACACCGCCACCACGACGCATTTCGTGGCGCTGAACGACTACATTCGCAGCGGCCGGATCAAGTCCGGAGACAACGTGGTGTTCTCCATCACCGGCTCGGGGCAGACCGTCGGCGCCGCGCTGTACACCTTCGACGACCTGCCCGACCGGATCCGCCGGGGCGCCGGCGGCCAACCCGGCGGTGGCGCCCGCAACGACGGCGACCGGGACGAGGCGCCGGCGACGCCCCGCGTGCGCATCGACAGCGTGGGCATCGCTCCCGCGCAGCATTCGGAGCGTCCCAGCTCGATACGGCTGGCGACTCAGGCGGCGGTGGACTGCCTCGACCGCAGCGGTCTTGACCGCAGCGCGCTGGATCTGATCGTCCACACCGGCGTCTACCGCGACGACTTCCTCAGCGAACCGGCGATCGCCTCGCTGGTCGCCGGCGAACTCGAGATCAACGGTGACGTGCAGTCCCCCGACGGCCCCAAGACCCTGGCCTTCGACGTCCTCAACGGCGCGGTGGGCTTCCTCAACGCCTGCCAGGTCGCCGCCGCCATGATCGGGGCGGGAAAGGCCAACCATGCGCTGGTGGTCGCCTCGGAGATCGAGAACAACGGCCCCGGCGGCGGCTATCCGCTGAACGGGTTCAGCCAGACGGGGTCTGCCGTGCTGCTGAGCCCCGCCCAGGGCGGGGAAGGGTTCGGCCGGTTCGTCTTTCAGCATCACCCGGAGCACGCGGGGGCCCTGGCCACCTACACGCGGCAACGGGACGGGCGGACGCGGCTGCACATCGACCGCGACCCCAATCTCGCGGCCATCTATCTGAGCTGTATCCCGGCCGCGGCCAAGGAACTCCTGACGATCGAGGGGCTCGATCCCTCGGACATCGCGGTCGTGTTCCCGCCGTCCCTGTCGCCGTCGGCGCTCGACGAACTGGCCGCCCAGACCGGCATCGCGCGGTCGCGGTTCGTCGACCTCGGCTCCGACGGCGAGCTCGACCCGTTCACCTCATCCCTGCCCTACGGGCTGCAGCGGGCCCGGCGGCGCGGGCTGGTGCAGCCGGGCGACATCGCGCTGATGATCGCCGCCGGCTCGGGTGTCCAGATCGGCTGCGCCACCTACCGCTTCTGATTACCCGCCGGGGCATCAGGCGTTTTCCGCGGACCGGATCATGCCGCGGGCGCGAAACCATTTGACCGCGTTGCGGATCGCGGGGTCGATGGGGGCCAGCACGTAGCCCAGTTCTCGCACCGCCTTGTCGCTGCGGTACCGGTAACGGTCGGTGTAGGCGTATCCGACCGACATCGAGTTCACCGTGGTTTCCCGGCCGGTGACCGCCTCGATCAGGTCGCCGGCCCTGCCCCCGATCCATGCGACCGGATAGGGCAGTCGTCTGCGCGGCGGGTCGACGCCGACGACCCGCGCCACTCGCTCGATGTAGGCCCGATACGTCAGCTCTTCGCCGCCCAGGATGTAGCGTTCCCCGCGTTTCCCGCGCAGCCAGGCGGCGATCATTCCGCGCGCCACCTCGCCGACGTCGGCGAAGTTGTTGTATCCCGGTGTCCAGTAGGGGATTTTGCGGTTCGCGATCTCGATGATCAGTCGGCCGGAGCTCGGCCTGGCATCGCGCGGGCCGACCAGGTAGGTGGGGTTGACGATGACCGCATCCAACTCGTCGCACGCCGCGCGCACCAGGAGTTCGCCACGCCGTTTGGTGACCGGGTAGGCCCCCGCCAGCCCGGCCCGGTCCCATCCCCACGGGGTCTGCTCGTCGGCGGGTGAGCCGTCGGGCGTGGGTCCGATGGTGTTCGCCGTCGAGGTGTGGACGAGCCGTGGCGTACCGGCGGCGATCGCGGCTTCCAGCACGGCCCGCGTCGCGTCGACGTTGACGGCCGAGACGGCGGGCGTGACCGTTCGCCTGGTAGAAACGCATGCGGCGCAATGGAATACCACGTCTGCGCCGGCGAACACGTCGCGAAGCTCGGTGGCGGAACCGAGGTCGGCGCGGACCCACTGGACCGGCAGGTCGGACAGCGAACTGGTGTCGGTGCTCGCGCGCCGCGTCGCGGTGACGGTGTGGCCCCGCGCGATCAGCTCGGCGGCCAGGTTGGCTCCCAGCAGCCCGCTCGCCCCGGTGATCACGGCGTTCGGCATCGGCCATGCTCGTTAACGGTGGTCATCGGTGCCCTTTCGCGCCCACCCCAACCGAGTGTAGGCGCACGTCGTCAGGCGCCGGCCTGCGCGAGCGCCGCCGCGGTCGCCTCCCGGATCGGGCCCCGCCACACGTCGCCGTGCCCCGGCAGCATGACCTCGGTGTCGAGCAGCGCCAGCGCGGACAGGGTGCGGATGCAATCCTGTTGGCTGTGGCTGAAAATCGCCGGCAGCAGCTGCGGTCCGCGGTGCCGCAACAGGGGATGGCCGGTGATCAGCGCGTCGCCGCTGACCAGCACGCCGTCGACCAGGTACGAGCAGTGCCCGTGGGTGTGGCCGGGACTGAAAACGGGGCGGGGTTGGCCCGGCAGGCCGGCGGCCACCTCGGCGGTCAGCGGCTGGGCGGTGGGGATGCCGTCGCGGATCAGGCCCCCGCTGCGGACCACGTGGGCCGTCCACCTCGCCCAGCGTGGGCGCCAAATGCGTAGTGCCACATCGATAGTCGACACCTGCTCCAGGTACTCCCGTTTCGCGTGCCCCACCTCGTCGGCGTGGCAGTACACCGGCACGCCGTGCTCGCCGGCGAGCCAGATCGCCGAACCCAGGTGGTCGATGTGGGCGTGGGTCAACAGGACGGCGCGCACGTCGGCCACCCGGTAGCCCAGGTTGGCCAGCGAGCCCAGGACGTCCTCGCGGTCCCCGGGATAGCCGGCGTCGATCAGCATGACGCCGGTGCCGTCGACGACCAGCGTCCAGTTCACGGCGTGCCCCCGAGCGAGGTACACGGTGTCGGAGACCTGAACCAGCTGCGCCATGCCCGCGAGTGTAGGGCCGGGTGTAGGAGTAGAAATGACCCGTGGCTGAACTGAAACTTGGATACAAGGCATCCGCCGAACAATTCGCACCGCGCGAGCTCGTCGAACTGGCTGTCGCCGCCGAAGCTCACGGCATGGACAGCGCAACCGTCAGTGACCACTTCCAGCCGTGGCGGCACGAGGGCGGGCACGCCCCGTTCTCGCTGGCCTGGATGACCGCCGTCGGCGAGCGCACCGAGCGCATCGTCCTGGGCACCTCGGTGCTCACGCCGACCTTCCGCTACAACCCCGCCGTCATCGCGCAGGCCTTCGCCACCATGGCCTGCCTGTACCCGGACCGGATCTTTCTCGGCGTGGGCACCGGTGAGGCGCTCAACGAGATCGCCACCGGATACGAGGGCGAGTGGCCGGAGTTCAAGGAGCGGTTCGCCCGGCTGCGCGAATCGGTGCGCCTGATGCGTGAGCTGTGGCGCGGCGACCGCGTCGACTTCGACGGCGACTACTACCGGCTCAAGGGCGCCTCGATCTACGACGTGCCCGAGGGCGGCGTCCCGATCTACGTCGCCGCGGGCGGCCCGGCGGTGGCCAAGTACGCCGGACGGGCCGGGGACGGCTTCATCTGCACCTCCGGCAAGGGCGAGGAGCTCTACAAGGACAAGCTGATGCCGGCCGTCTTGGAAGGGGCGGCGGCCGCCGAGCGCGATGCCGACGGCATCGACAAGATGATCGAGATCAAGATCTCCTACGACCCGGACCCCGAGCTGGCGCTGGAAAACACCCGGTTCTGGGCGCCGCTGTCGCTGACCGCCGAGCAAAAGCACAGCATCGACGACCCGATCGAGATGGAGAAGGCCGCCGACGCGTTGCCGATCGAGCAGGTCGCCAAGCGCTGGATCGTGGCGTCCGACCCCGACGAGGCCGTCGAGAAGGTCAAGGAATACGTCGACTGGGGGCTCAACCACCTGGTGTTCCACGCCCCCGGCCACGACCAGCGCCGGTTCCTGGACCTCTTCGAAAAGGACCTGGCCCCCAGGCTGCGGCGACTTGGCTGAACCGTCCGCGATCTACGTCGCCGCTCCGGAACCGGAGACCGGCAAGTCGACGCTCGCGCTGGGGCTGCTGCACCGGCTGACGGCGACCGTCGCCAAGGTCGGCGTGTTCCGTCCCATCACGCGGGTCACCGACGGCAAGGACCGCGACTACATCCTGGACCTGCTGCTGCAGCACACCACCGCGGGCGTGCCCTATGAGCAGTGCCTCGGTGTGACGTACCAGCAGCTGCACGCGGACACCGACACCGCGATCGCCACCATCGTCGACGCCTATCACGCGATGGCCGACGACTGCGACGCGGTGGTGATCGTGGGCAGCGACTACACCGACGTCGCCCGGCCGGCCGAGCTTTCGGTCAACGCCCGCATCGCGGTCAACCTCGGGGCGCCGGTACTGCTCACGGTCAGCGGCCGGGGCCGCACCCCCGAAGAGATCGCGCGCGTCGTCGAGGCGTGCCTGGCCGAGCTGGCCGCCCAGCGCGCCCACACCGCCGCGGTGGTGGCCAACCGCTGCGAACCGGCGCGGCTGGGGGAGGTCGCCGAGGCGCTGGAAGCCTTCCCCCAGCGCAGCTACGTGCTGCCCGAAGAACCGCTGCTGTCCGCGCCGACGGTGGCCGAACTCGAAAAGGCCGTCGGCGGAGCGCCGGTCAGCGGCGAGGCGTCGCTGCGGGAACGCGAGGTCACCGGCGTGCTGGTCGCCGGGATGACCGCCGACCACGTCCTGGAACGGCTGGGCGACGGCATGGCGGTCATCACCCCCGGTGACCGCTCGGACGTGGTGCTCGCCGTGGCCAGCGCCCATGCGGCCGAAGGCTTTCCGTCGCTGTCGTGCATCATCCTCAACGGTGGCTTCCGGCTCCATCCGTCCATCGCTTCGCTGGTCGCCGGGCTGCGGCTGCGACTGCCCATCATCGGTACCACGCTGGGCACCTACGACACCGCCAGTGCGGCCGCCGCCGCCCGGGGCCGCGTCATGGCCAGCTCGCAGCGCAAGATCGACACCGCGCTGGAGCTGATGGACCGCTACGTCGACATCACGGACCTGCTTGCGCAGCTTGCCATCCCGATACCCACGGTGACCACGCCGCAGATGTTCATCCACCGGCTGACCCTGCAGGCGCGTTCGGATCGCAAGCACATCGTCCTTCCCGAGGGCGACGACGACCGCATCCTCAAGTCGGCCGGCCGGGTGCTGCAGCGCCGCGTCGCCGACCTCACCGTGCTCGGCGACGAGGCGCAGATCCGCCAGCGTTCGGGCGAGCTCGGGGTGGACCTCGACGGTGCGCACGTGATCGACCCGCTCACCAGCGACCTGCGCTTCCGGTTCGCCGACCAGTACGCAGAACTACGCAAGGCCAAGGGCGTCACCGTCGAGCACGCCCGCGAAATCATGCGCGACGCCACCTATTTCGGCACGATGTTGGTGTACAACGGCATGGTAGACGGCATGGTGTCCGGCGCCGCCCACACCACGGCGCACACCGTTCGCCCCGCCTTCGAGATCATCAAGACCGTCCCCGACGTCTCCACCGTGTCCAGCATCTTCCTGATGTGCCTGCCGGATCGCGTGCTGGCCTACGGCGACTGCGCGATCATCCCGAATCCGACGCCTGAACAGCTGGCCGACATCGCGATCTCCTCCGCGCGCACCGCGGCGCAGTTCGGCATCGAGCCGAGGGTCGCGATGCTGTCGTACTCCACCGGCGAATCGGGGAGCGGCGCCGACGTCGACAAGGTCAGGAAGGCAACGGAATTGGTCCGGCTCAGGGCACCGCAACTGCCGGTCGAGGGCCCCATCCAGTACGACGCCGCGATAGAGCCGTCCGTCGCGGCCACCAAACTGCGCGACTCGCCGGTGGCCGGCCGCGCCACGGTGCTGGTCTTCCCCGACCTCAACACCGGCAACAACACCTACAAGGCCGTCCAGCGCAGCGCCGGGGCGATCGCGATCGGGCCGGTGCTGCAGGGCCTGCGCAAGCCGGTGAACGACCTGTCCCGCGGCGCGCTGGTCGAAGACATCGTGAACACCATCGCCATCACCGCGATCCAGGCGCAGGGCATCCGTGGCTAGCGCCGACCGGGTTGTGCTGGTGATCAACTCCGGGTCGTCCTCGCTCAAATACCAGCTGCTCGACCCCGACTCCGGCGTGGCCCTGGCGACCGGGAACGTCGAGCGGATCGGCGAGGAGTCGTCCCCCGTCCGCGACCACGACGCCGCGCTGCGTCGAGCCTTCGACACGCTGTCCGAGCAGGGCATCGACCTGCGTGCCTGCGGGCTGGTGGCGGTCGGCCACCGAGTCGTGCACGGCGGCAACACCTTCTACCGGCCCACGCCGGTGGATGACGCGGTGATCGACAAGCTCGACGAGCTTTCCGAACTGGCGCCGCTGCACAATCCGCCCGCGGTCAAGGGCATCGAGGTGGCGCGCAAGCTGCTGCCCGACGTTCCCCACATCGCGGTCTTCGACACGGCGTTCTTCCACGACATGCCGCCCGCGGCCGCGACCTATGCCATCGACCGCGGGCTGGCCGAGCGCTGGAAGATCCGCCGCTACGGCTTCCACGGCACGTCGCACCGGTACGTCAGCCAGCAGGCCGCCGACTTCCTGGGCCGGCCGCTGGGGGGCCTGAAACAGATTGTGCTGCACCTGGGTAACGGCTGCTCGGCCTCGGCGATCGCCGGCACGCGGCCCCTGGACACGTCGATGGGCCTGACCCCGCTGGAAGGCCTGGTGATGGGCACCCGCAGCGGCGACATCGACCCCAGCATCGTCAGCTACCTCTGCCACATGGCGAAGATGGGTGTCGACGAGGTCGAGTCCATGCTCAACCAGCGGTCGGGGGTGCTGGGCCTGTCCGGCGAGCGCGACTTCAGGCGGCTGCGCACCATGATCGAATCCGGCGACGGCGCGGCGCAATTGGCCTACAGCGTGTTCACGCACCGGCTGCGCAAGTACATCGGCGCCTACCTGGCCGTGCTGGGGCACACCGATGTCATCACCTTCACCGGCGGCATCGGGGAGAACGACGCGGCGGTGCGACGCGACGCGCTGGCCGGCCTGGAGGAGTTGGGCGTCGTGCTCGACGAGCGCCGCAACCTCGGCGGCGGCAAGGGCGCCCGCCAGATCTCCGCCGAGGAATCCCCGATCACGGTGCTGGTGATCCCGACCAACGAAGAGCTGGCCATCGCCCGCGACTGTGTGAGCGCGCTAGGCGGTTAGGAAGCCCAGGCTCTTGCGTCCGGCGCCGACCGACGGTCCGGGATCGGTCCCGACGGTCCGCGCCAGCAGCTCGTGGTAAACGTCGCGAAAATCGGTGGTGTACTTCAAATCCCCGTCGTCGAGGTCGGTGAGGCCGGGTTCTTCGCCGTAGAAGCCGCCCCTGACGGGCGCGCCCGCGACGAAGACGGGGGCGGCGGTGCCGTGATCGGTGCCCTGGGATGCGTTGGCGCGCACCCGGCGACCGAACTCCGAATAGGCCATCACCACCACGTTGCGGCCGGCCACGTCCCGCAGGAACCGGGTGACCGCCTCGTCGAACGTCCCGAGCAACCGTTGCTGCGTGTCGCGTTCGCCGGCGTGGGTGTCGAAACCCCCCAATTGCACCGCGTAGACCCGCGTCGGCACGCGCGCTCGAACCGCGGCGGCCACCACATCCAGCTGCGCGGACAGCGAGTTGCCTTGGTGCCCGCCGCCTTTCATCGATCCGAACGTCTTGCCGGTGCTGCGCGCGGCGCGGTAGGACTTGCACACGGCGGTCATCGCCGGGCTGTCGCCGGGGTCGTCCGTCCCGAGCGCGGCCATCAAGGCGTCGAGGCCCTGTTCGGCGGGCGACCGGGTCGTGGAAAGTGCCGCGGCGGTGTGCTTTTCCCCGACGGCGAGCATGGGCAGGACGGGCCCGATGTTGACCGCGCGCAGCGGGTCGTCTCCGGTGGCGTCGAGCCAGCGGCCGATCCACCCCGTCGACACGGGCTCGGCCGGTGACGCCGTCTGCCAGATGTCCATGGACCGGAAGTGGCTGTGGTCGGGCCGTGGATAGCCCACGCCCCGCACGATGGCCAGTTGCCGCCGGTCCCACAGCTGGGCCAGGCCCTTGAGCGCGGGGTTGAGTCCCAGCGTTTGGTCGAGGTGCAGCACATCGCCCGGGGCGTAGGCCAGCTCCGGCCGGGCGTCGTGATAGGCGTTGTCGGCGTAGGGAATCAGGGTGTTGATCCCGTCGTTGCCGCCGGCGAGCGTGATCAGCACCAGCACGCCCGCCCCGTCGGCCAGCGGGCGGTCCTGGGCCGCGCGCATCAAATCGGGCCACTCGACCGCCACCGCGCCGGACAGCAGGCCGACCGCGCCCGCGCCGGCGCCGGCGATCAGGAACTTGCGGCGGTTCATCTCGGGCATCGTCGGTTCTCGCTATGACGTCAGGTATTCGGGCGTGTTGACGGCGGCCGCGACCAATCGCGGCGGGGTGCGCACCAGGGGCCGCAGCGCCGCGGCGGTCCGGTCCGACCAGTCTCCGACGCCGATCAGGTAGCCGACCGCGTCGATGCGGTCGGCCGCCGCGGCGCCCTCGATGCCGGACAGGTCGCCGGCGTGTGCGAGCCGGGCGGCGGCCCGCAGCCGCGCTTCGGCGCTGGCGGTGGACAGCCACACCTGGCCGTTCGGCCAGCCGCCGACGCTCGGCGGATAGAAGGGCCGTTGACCCAACGCGTGCAGCGTCGCGTCGGCGAACTTTGCGGTGGCGCCGTCGAGGGGCACGCGCAGGGCGCGCAGCACGCCGACGAGCCATTCGACCGGGGTGTTGACGACGGTGGCGCGGCCGCCGACGAATTCGTCGTCGGTGAGGATCGCCCGGGTCAGCGCCCGCAGGTCGCGGCCCGGTCCGTAGGCGGCGACCAGCCTGTCCAGCGTGGGGCCCGACGGCGGGTCGTCGGAGGCCAGTTGCCCCCACAACCGTCCCGCGACGTACTCCGCCGACTTGGGCTGCGCGAGCACGGCATCGCAGAATCCGGCGGCGTCGAAATCGCGGGTCAGCCCGAACAGCGTCTTGGCCGTCCCGTCATGGCGCTTGGCGGCCAGCGAGGTGTGCCCGTCGGCGCCGATCACCCAACCCGTCAGCGCGCGGGCGCCGTTGCGGACGTCGTCCTCGGTGTAGCCGTTGCCGTGCCCGAGGGCGAAGAGCTCCATAAACTCCCGCGCCAGGTTTTCGTTGGGCGCCTTGGCGGTGCTGCTCTGCCCGTCGAGCCAGCGCAGCGTCGCGGCGTCGGTCAGCATCGCGTAGGCCAGGGCGCGGAAGTCGCCCAGCGACAGCGTGCGCAGCTTCTGGTTCTGCGCGGCCATGTACGCGGCCACCCGGACCTTCTGCGCCGAGGTGGCAAAGTGGTTGTGCCACAGCAGGGTCAGCTTCTCGCCGAACGGCTGCCGCACGCCGACCATGCGGCGCAGCCACCAGTCGGACAGCGCGCCCTGCTGCTCGGACAGCTGCTGGTTGTACCGTTTGCGGGCGGCCGGCGTGGCACCCTTCCCGGGCGGGCCGGGCGGCTGCAGCGTGGGCATGGGGGTGGCGAGCGCGCCAGGGTCGGCGTCGGGGTCCGCGGCGAGCATGGCGTCGACATGCCGCGGCCAGCCCGCGTTGAGCGCGGCGTCCACCTCGGGTCCGGTCACCCCGAACCCGGCCCGCCGCAGCACGCGAGCGGTGGTGATCCATGCGGTGGACTGGCCGGGCATGCGTCAACTGTGCGGCATATACCTATGTTTTCGCTGTGGATGGGTGCACACGCGGTCGGCCGCCCGCGTGCGAACGTTCCCGGCATGGATCCGTTCGTCGGCAGCGAGGCGCTGGCGGCCGGGCTGGTGACCCGGCATCAGCTCAGAACGCGCTACCGCGCGGTGTTCCCGAACGTCTACCTGTCGAATGACGCCGAGCCATCGCTCGAGACCCGGATCATGGCGGCCTGGCTGTGGTCGGGCCGCCGGGCGACGATCGTCGGGGCCGCCGCCGCTAGATTGCATGGCGCCGAATGGATCCCCGACGAGGTGCCCGTCGAGCTGGCGCACACGAACTCGCGAGCGCCGAGTGGGGTGCTGACGCGGCGCGCCGCGCTGCTGGACGGCGAGACGCAGATCATCGGCGGGTACGCCGTCAGCACACCCGAACGCACCGCATTCGACATCGGCCGGCGCGGGGCCGTGCGCTCGGCCGTGGCGCGCCTCGACGCGTTGGGCAGGGCGACGGGCTTCAAGGCCGGCGACGTGCTGCGCGTGGCGCGCTGCCATCCGGGCTCACCGGGCCTGCGGCGACTGGAGACAGCGCTTGACCTGGTCGATGCCGGCGCGCGGTCGCCCAGGGAGAGCTACCTGCGGCTACTCCTCATCGACGCCGGTCTGCCGCGGCCGCGGACCCAGATCCCGGTGTTGGATGCCGACGGCATCCCGTTCGCCTTCCTGGATCTGGGCTGGGAGGAGTCCATGGTCGCGGTCGAATACGACGGCGACCAACACCGCACGGACAGAAGGCAATACGTCAAGGACATCCGGCGGAGCGAAACGCTGGAGCGGATGGGCTGGATCGTCGTGCGGGTCGTCGCGGAAGACCGCCCGGCGGCTGTCGTGCGCCGGGTTCGGGCCGCGCTGGCCGAATCGCGTGTGCGGTCACGGCTTTGAGTGTGCGCTCAGGGCGGGAGTTTCCGGCGTGTCGCCGCCCTGGACGCACACTGGACGCTGCAGGGGTGAGCGCCAAGCGACCCGAAAAGACCTAGAACGTGCTGGTGGGCCGCACCCTGTTCGCCATGTCCACCAGCGCGTAGCGGTGCCGCTGCGTGGGGGCGACCCGGGCCAGGTTGCGCAGCGCCGCCTCCACGCCCAGCCGCAGCCCGTGCTCGGTGAACGGGAAGCCGAGGATGTGGTTGGTGCTGGCCTTGTTGTCCTCCAGCCAGTCCATCGCGCAGCCCAGCACCAGCGCGCGGATCTGCAGCACGCGCGGTTCGGTGGGCGGCAGCGCCTCCACCCGCCGGGCGGCGTCGCGGATGTCCTCCTCGCTGATCTCGCTCTTCGTCCGCCCGGACAGCAGGGTCACCGCACTGGTCAGGCGCGCGGTGGTGAAATGCCTTGAGGTAGGCGGCACCTCGTCCAGGGTGCGCACGGCCGCGGCTCGATCGCCCTCGGCGGAAAGCCATCTGGCCAGACCGAAGGCGGCCGAGATCACCCCGTCGTTGGTCTGCCACACGGTCTGGTAATACTTCTGATTGTCGACGTTGCCGGCCAGCTCGGCGGTGGCGGCCAGCGCCAGTTTGGGCGCCAGCTCGCCCGGGAAGGTGTCCAGCACCTCGGTGAAATGCTTTGTGGCGGACTCATAGTCGCCGGTGAGCAGCTCGGAGACGGCCCGATACCAGACCAACCGCCACTGCCAGCCCACCCGCTCGGCCAGGTCGTCGAGCTTCCTGGTGGCCTTGGCCACGTCACCCAGGTCCAGCAGCGCGCGGACCTCCATCAGCGGCAACTCGATCGATTCGGACACCTCGACGCCGTCGGCGTCCAGCGTGCCGTGGCGGGCGGCGCGTAACGAATCCAGGGTCTGCACCGGCTGGGAGAGCACCGTCGCCTGCAGGACCGGAGCGGCGACGTCGGCCGGGTCGACCAGCGGCACCTGCAGCGCGGTCACGATCTCGCGCGCCGTCAACCGCTCCGAATGGATCTGCCCGTCCAGGTAGACGTCCGTGTGCGCGACCAGCAGGTCCACCCCGAACGTCGAGCGGCTGGGGCTGAAGATGGTCGACAACCCGGGCCGCGGCACGCCGGTGTCCTGGGCCACCACGGAGGAGATGTCCGCCCAGCTGATGGGCGTGTTGCGGGAGGTGGTCA
>NZ_LZJM01000280.1:0-629 GCF_001667665.1 Mycobacterium sp. E342 | reverse complement strand
GGGGCGCTGGGGGCGCGGATGTATCGCACCGGGGATTTGGTGTGTTGGGGCCCCGATGGGCAGCTGCGCTATGTGGGGCGCGCCGATGAGCAGGTCAAGATCCGCGGGTATCGCATCGAATTGGGTGAAATCCGCACCGCCCTGGCCAATGTGGATGGGGTGGATCAGGCGGTGGTGATTGCCCGCGAGGACCACCCCGGCGATAAGCGCCTGATCGGCTATGTCACGCAATCCGGTTCGGGGATCGTGGATCCGGTCGCGATCCGCAGCCAGCTCGCGGATCGGCTGCCCGCCTATATGGTGCCGGCCGCGATTGTGGTGCTCGACGCTCTGCCGTTGACGGTCAATGGCAAGCTCGACACCCGCGCCCTACCCGCCCCCGACTACACCGGTGCTCCTTATCGCGCCCCGGCCAGTCTGGCCGAGGAGATGTTGGCGGGCATTTATGCGCAAGTCCTTGGGCTGGAGCGGGTGGGGGTGGAGGACTCGTTTTTCGAGTTGGGTGGGGATTCGTTGTCGGCGATGCGTCTGATCGCCGCCATCAACACCGGCTTGGATGCTGACTTGTCGGTGCGGGCGGTGTTTGAGGCGCCCACCATCGCCCAGTTGGCACCCCGCATCCAGGCCGG